>CAYGTQ010000013.1:0-30588 GCA_964352915.1 uncultured Legionellales bacterium | reverse complement strand
AACATTGAGAAGTGAACTGTTATCGAGAATTAATGATAACTTTCAGAGACTGCAAGTTTAAGCGCGCGAATTCAAGTTCATTGGGTACATCACTCCATCTAAACAATACACTTTAGATGGAGCGTTCACATTTTTTGTTAAACCGAAGCTGTCTTAAGCCGTGGTTTCATTGGTCTTTGACGAGGTGTCTTTTCTCTAGCCTTTTTTTTAATCACTAAGCTGAGACCCACACACACGGTGATTAAAGCTAGCAAGAAAGCTACCTGTGAATAATAGGCATTTCCTGTAATGCCTTCCTGTAAAGAGCCGGCAATCAGCACCATCCATGCCACAAACAAAGCCACCAAAAGCAACATTTCTTTAATACTGCTTACGACCAAAGGTTCAAAGCCTTTAGAGCGATGATAAAGAGCA
Organism: uncultured Legionellales bacterium; assembly: GCA_964352915.1. Classification (GTDB taxonomy): domain Bacteria; phylum Pseudomonadota; class Gammaproteobacteria; order PIVX01; family PIVX01; genus CAYGTQ01. Next base: position 30,174 of record CAYGTQ010000013.1, on the reverse strand, counting down.
TACATAATCAAAGGTGATACCACCGAAATTTGACCCCAGACCGCATATACGATAGGCATGATGTAGGCACCAATGTCATGACTCTCAATATAGTAGAACACACTTAGAAACACCAAGAGACTTATGGAAAAAAAGGTTAAATATTTTTTTAAAGCCACATGCTGCTGGGTCTCATTGAGTGAGTTTAATTTAGGGCCAAAAGTATTTTTATCACATAAACCATAAAGAGCAGCAATCATATAAGTATCTGCTGTTGAAAATAAAGCAGCAGCGAATCCTACCACAACCATGGGGAAAAGGATCACATCAAGTGAACCACTGAAAGTTAAAAGAAGCGCTAAAAACTCTTCCATGCTACCGTACTCATGCCCTTTGAGACCAAGCACCACAAAAGCCATCATCGGAGCCCAAATGACCACGACATACTTCCATATGCCTTTGAGCATCCCTGTATAGGCTTCTTGGGTAGATTTTGCAGCAGACATGCGCTGCCAAATGGTCATGTCCATGAAACCAAAACAAAAATTGATGGCACAAGCCCAGATCATAAACGCCCATAGCGAACTGCCTGATGCACTGTAGCTAAAAAATTCTGACCAACCGATAACAGCCACGCTTTGCTGAGTTGTGGGAGCATAATAAGCAAACCAGGTAATCCCGATGCACGACATAAGTACCAAAGCCAATTGCCATTTATCGGTTCTAACAATGGCACGAAATCCACCGTAGCGTACATAACCTAAGACCAATAAACCCAATGCAAAAAAAGCTGCAACTTGAAAGAAGCTGGTAGAAGGTAGAAATACGGAGAGAATAACCGAACCTACATAAAGCTCGACAAATATTGCCATCAGGCAAGTGCTCACTGCTATCAAAGCAATGCTCCTAGCGACAGAGCGGCTAGGGAATATGCTGTACCATAAGTCAGCAGCTGTTCTTGCCTGGCGCAAATCAAGTTTCATATGCCCCAGCCAACGTAAAAGTAGCATTTGCACTGCCAGAAAAAACAAAGGACCAATACCCATCAACCAACCATAATCACGATGTGCGCAGATGAAATAAATAATGTTGGCCGCTAAGGAAAAAGTAGACGCTGTAAACGCATTAGCAAACGCTGAGCCCGACACATCTTGACTGGATAGCAGATAATCATTGACGCTTAATTGCTCTTTGCGTGTAAGCGTTGCATAAAAAAAGAAAATCAGACCTGAAATAATGATGCCGCCTAAAGCAAGCCAATGAGGTAGAGCTAGAGTATCCATGAATCACTCCTTTTATATTCCTGAATAACTGCGCACAGAATATCATGTATTTTGTAACTTTCAAGTCAATAAGACTTCTTAAGAGCCATATGATGCAAAATAAGAACAACTCATGTGCCTTTGCAACCTAATTCAATGCAAATGGGTAAATTTAAGCCAGATTTTACGCCGTTCTAATCGGTGTTTACACTTGGTTTTGGTGAGCCTACACTTTTCTGGGGTTATCAAAATGATGTCTTCAAACACATCAAGGTTTATATTGGACTCATACATGAACCATGAGAAATCTTTTCTTTCACTGACTTATCGATTGCAAATGAGACGATAGAAGCATAAAAATTGCTCCTAACCTTGCCTAGCATAAATACTTGTACATTTTACATTGTGTAATTTATAGATTAAGCAGCAATCTCAGACAAAACACGCTACAATTTTTATTAGGCTAGATCATAATAAAGGGCATTGCTATGAACTCATACACCAGATTACACACTTGGTCGCTGGCATTATCCATTGGGTGCCTTTGGGGAGGCTGTGTCTTTATCGTAAGCCTCGCCAAATGGGTTGGCCAAGGCAGCGCTGAGTTCACCACCGTATTAACCTCTGTTTATCTGAACGAAATTGACACTTGGATTGAGTGCTTTATGGCTTCTTTCCTGGCATTCAGTGATGGCTTCATCGGTGGCCTACTAGGCTCATGGCTATACAATCGCTTTTTATCAAGCTTTAGCTGCTGACTTAGGCCAAATTATTTGAGCTCATTGCGCTATTTCCTGTATGTCGCCGACTCCGCTCATTGTAATCAGCAACGTATACAAGCACAATAAATTGTGCTGTTACGCCTTGTGCTCAAGCAGGCTTTGCTTAACAACTTAGCTCTGCTAGTCTAGACCCTAGAACTTTGGGCTGCGATAAAGTATTTGTCAGCAAAATAATGATGGTACCACCAGGGCTCCCATTCGAATGTCCGTACGATCTTCCTTCTCGCATTTCTGAAAAAAGGACCTCTATCCAGTAGTTTTTATCAGAGCTATTCACAAAATTAAATGCAGAATAAACTGTTCTCGTAGGTAGCGCTGACGCATCAAAAGACAAATAAAATAGTATGAAAAAAGGCATTAGATATTTAAATGGATGCCTCATAGCAAGAACCTCAAAACAATTTGATTTATATTAACGTTCCTGCGAACATATTTCCCTGATTTGAAATCAACTTATTAGAGCCATTTATAACCATGATGGTCTTAAGATACAGGGCCATTCATTGCGGGGACCGGCAACCCAACATGTATTTTTATACCTTTTTACGGCCAACCCAGCTGTATCTATCAAATTTTTTGAAATCATTCATCATGTATGCTTCGCATGTGGGAATTAATGTTGAGCAACGCTGCTATCTGTATGAATACGATCTCCTAAAATTCTCATAAGATAATGGAATTTGATGTGAATCTTGAAGTCTGTGCAGTAGTTACATTGCGGGTGGCGTTGATTTGTAGTACAAAGCTATATCACCGCTCACAAAGGGAGTCAGCATGACAGGAGTTTGGCAAGAAGAGCAGCGTCAGTTTTATACTGTGGCTTATCAGTTCGCCCAAGACAAATGGTTGTCAGAGGCTGCTATGTGGGATCGCGAGTGCCAATTTCCCAGTGAAGCGTTGAGATCCGCTGCAGAGCTTGGTTTTGCCGCACTGTATGTACGTCCTGAATATGGTGGTAGCGGTGTCAGTCGCTTAGACGCCGCCATTATCTTTGAAGCTTTATCGCAAGCTTGTGTGTCAACAGCTGCTTATTTATCCATTCATAATATGGTTGCATGGCTCATCGACAGTTACGCTGAAGTCGATTTATGCCGCCGTTTCTTACCAGCTTTGGCCAGCATGGACATCCTTGGCAGTTATTGTCTAACTGAGCCCAATGCAGGCTCAGATGCAGCAGCTCTCTCCACTACGGCTAAACGTGATGGTGAGTATTATGTGGTCAATGGAGCTAAGGCTTTCATCTCAGGGGGTGGGCACAGCGATATTTATGTTTGCATGGTACGTACTGGCGAGGCTGGCCCCAAAGGCATCACTTGCCTTTTGATTGAAAAAGATACTGCCGGGATTCGATTTGGTGAGCAAGAGAAAAAACTAGGATGGCATAGCCAACCCACCAGCATGGTTTATTTTGATGGATGTCGTGTCCCTGTCAGTCAACGGATTGGTGAAGAAGGGCAAGGCTTTAAGATGGCGCTGAGTGCTTTAAACGGTGGGCGCGTGAACATTGGCGCCTGTTCATTGGGTGGAGCTCGTGCTTGCTTGCAGGCCGCTAAAAACTATTTGTCTGAAAGGAAGCAATTTGGTAAAGCGCTTATGGACTTTCAAGCATTGCAGTTTCGCGTTGCTGATTTATGGACAGAGCTGTCAGCAGCCCAGCTGATGGTGCATCAAGCTGCTCGTGCCATAGATGGTAAGGACCATCAAATGCCTATGTGGTGCGCTATGGCCAAGCGTTATGCCACGGATGTGGGCTTCAAGATCAGTGACAGCTGTTTGCAGTTTTTTGGCGGCTATGGTTATTTACAAGATTATCCTATCGAGCGCTTTTTTAGAGATTTACGTGTGCACCAAATTCTTGAAGGTACCAATGAGGTGATGCGCATGATTGTGGCACGAGAGATTTTAAAAGACACTTTTTCAGTACATGAGGGGATAATGTAATGAGCGGTTACACCACTTTGCATACGCAATTAAATCAGGGTATTTTACGTATCACACTTAATCGGCCTGGTAAACTCAATATTCTAAGCACTCTTGTGCTTGAAGAGTTGTCCAAAGCTTTTCATGCGGCACAAGCTGATCCTAAGGTACGAGCGCTTTTGATCACAGGTGAAGGCAAAGCCTTTTGTGCGGGAGCTGATATCAAAGAATTGCAAGCGCTTGATGCTGGCGGTGCTGTGGCGCTTGCTAGAAAAGGTCAGGCAGTGTTTCGTCTGTTGGAACGCCTGCCCAAGCCTTCTTTGGCTGCTGTCAATGGCTTTGCTTTTGGTGGTGGTTGTGAGCTTGCTATGTCTGCCAGCTTTCGCTTGGCTTCAGAAGTAGCTAAGTTCTCACAGCCTGAGGTTAAGCTTGCTGTCATTCCAGGTTTTGGCGGCACACAGCGCCTGGCGCGTTTGATTGGTAAAGGTCGTGCCTTAGATTTATGCCTGACGGGCCGTATGATTGATGCCACGAAAGCTTGTGATTGGGGGTTGGTCAGCGATGTGGTCGCGCCAGAGAATCTGCTTAGCCAAAGTGAGACTCTTTTAGGTGATTTAACAGAGATGAGCCAGACTGCTTTAGCTTATATTTTATCATCGATTCACACAGGCTATGACTTGCCCATTGATGAAGCGATGGAAGTCGAAGCTCTTAATTTTGGTATGAGCTTCGCCAGCCCTGATAAGGATGAAGGTGTCTCTGCCTTTATTGAGAAAAGAAAAGCAGATTATCATCAATAGAATTGGTGCAGCCATTTAAAAAGTTGCGCCATAGCTTTGCTTGAAGGTTTTTTATCAGGTAGTGGTTGTGCTCGATGATCCATAGTTTCAACCCAGCCACTGGGGTTTATTACGCTGATTTGACTAGGCTCTATGATGCCAGTTTTCGAATAGCCTTCTACAAGAAATACTGAGCGTGGGTGCTTATCAAACAGAGACTGACCAATGGTATAGTCTTGCAATGGGTTTACCACGCCAAATATTTCCTGCAGTAATGTTGGGCTAACATCAAAGTGTGATGTAGCATGCTCAAAAGAGTGCGCAGATTTTTTTGGCCAATGTAATATCAAAGGCACATGGATTTGATAGGGTGTGAAATTGCTGTTGTGTCCCCAGTAGTTAAGTTGGTTATCATTGAATTCTTCTCCATGATCGCCAGTTAAGACAATGATGGTGTTGTCCCATTGACCTTGGGCTTTAAGCTCATGAAAGACTTGAGCAATGAGCTCATCGATGTATTGCAAGGTATTTAAATATAAATTAAATAAAGGAATGCGATCGTAGCTTGGGTTCAAATTAAAATGATTGATGTATTTGAGCGAAGGCTTAAAAGTAAGTTCGCGCCTAGGGGGTATACTGTAAGCATGGCTGGCATCATAAAATAAGAAGCCAAAAAATGGTTGGCTGTCAGGCGCTTTTAAAAAGCTCAGCATACGTTTTGTGATATTTGCATCGCGCTCGTACGCTTCCTTGCCTGGTGTTGTTAAGTTTAAATCTGGGATTTGACTAAACACCGTACGATGAAAAGGTGGAGAAGTTAAATTAGCGCTGGCATAAATGCCCCACCGATAATCGTGTGCTTTGAGTGTATCAATCAGCACAGGCCCTGTGCCTTGATGGTAGCTTGCACGCCAATAGTGATTTGGCACCCCATACATCAAAGAGAACACGCCGGCTGATGTGCAGTTACCGCCACTGAGGTGATGGTTAAATTGTAAATTCTTTTGAGCGAACTGGTATAGGTTGGGTGTGGCTTGGGCTGTGAGCGAATCAAAGCGCCAACCATCAATGAGTATGAATAAGATATTGGGCAAATCTGATTTTGGGTTTAATTTCAGAGGGTTTTTCGGATACTTAAAATTTTGTGTGCCAGTACTAAGTTTAATGTTGGTTCTCTGATGTAACCAGGATTTAGGTATACCTGGGATTTTTTCAATGGTTCGCTTGGCCGTTAAACCATAAAATAATGGCCATTGCCTGGCAGTTTGTAAAATATCAGGTTTATAACAGGCATCAGCAATGGCATGCATAAGATGAGCGCCCAGCCATGCCAGTATGATAAGCATAAGCCAGCGTCTAATGTGTTTGATAGTAAGCCATTTTTGCATGCAGGCATAGCAAATACTGCCGACCATCAAGAGTACAGCGAAAAAATTTGTGAAAAGTACGACGTACTCTAGTATATGGACATTGAATATTTCATCGCCAGCTTCGCCAAAAAACATGTGGAAATAAAGTAAATCAATGTGCTGGCGATAGACCGCATGGGTTTGTTGGTCTAAAACGCCGTAATATATCATGGTGCTGTGCCACACCGCCAAAAACCAAACGGCATGATGGCGTAGGCGGGATGGCAACAACCACCCTAAAAATAGCGTGGGCAGGCAAGCCAAAAGAATTTGTAATAGGCTCAAGTGACCGACAAAACTAAGCGCTGTAAAAATACCGTGGACTACTCCAGAGCAAGGCCAATGCCCCATCCAAAACACCGCAGCCCAATGGATGGGCAGGGTAAACAGTGACATGGTGATGGCTAAACGCGCCCATTGCTTGCGTGACATAGCTGGCTGCCTTGATGGATAAAACTTTGCAATATATCACACCACACAGGCCAGCGCAGCTTGTTCGATAGTTATCTTTGTGGCTGTATATGACTTAAATGATCATAAATTAAACGACCACTAAATTTTAATTGTTGCTGAAACTATTCTTAGCTCCTATGTTGGCATGGTGCCTCCTAGATTTTTTTAATAAAATTATTCATTCTGTCGTACAACAGTATCAAAGGCCCATGCCGTATTTAGAGAGTTATCTAGTCTATTTTTCATCGTTTTGGACCGATTGTTGTGGAGAGATATCTGCTCTGTAAGCTAAGCCACTCTCTAGCCTTTTTCCTTGGTCGTCATAGGTATCTAACCGATTTTTGTTATGGTTATCCCTGTATGGTTGGTAAAGGTTATGGGGGAGCAGTGCGCCCACACAGAGCAAAATAGCCCGGTGGTTGCGATGACTAATTTTGTGGTGAATTTTTTCATGATTGTCTCCTGTTCCGAACACGAATAGCCATAAAAAATCCAATAAGGCATAATTTCAACAGGTTGGTTGAAATATTTTCCTGATGAGATCCTTACTATTTTTATCGAAAGAGCGGCACCTATTTGTGCTCAACACAACCTGGGGCCATCGTTTTTGGCCTTTACCTAAAATCCGTACAGTAGTCATGGCATGTCAGTCAGTTAGAGTTTTGTAAAGTAAATTTAAAATTTTTCAATAAGTTATGATTTTTTAAAATCAGGGTCTTTTTTTAAGTTTGCATGGTTTAGCAAAGTATGCGAGTAGCCTCTAGCCCATAAGGTGCGTTGCAAGGCCAAGGGGCATGCACTATGATAGCGGTCATCAGACCTATTGAGAGACGAATGTATGACATCCGATGTGGTTTTTGACACAGTTGATCATCCCAAAGGCGTTATCGCTCGTATAACGCTCAATCGTCCTCAAGCTCTAAATGCTTTGAGCGCTGAAATGATTCACATGATGACTCAGAAGCTTCTAAGCTGGCGTGGTGATCCGAAGGTTTTGTGGGTGGTGATCACAGCAGTACCTGGTCGTGCGTTTTGTGCCGGTGGTGATATTCGGCAACTGTATACGGCTCAACAAGAGGGCCAAAGCGATTTACAAAAATTTTTTTGGCATGAGTACCGCTTAAACCACTTGATGGCTCATTACCCTAAGCCTTTGGTGGCTTTGATGGATGGTATCACCATGGGTGGTGGTGTCGGTGTTGGTTTGCATGCCGCGCTCTGTGTATCCGGCTCAAAGCTTAGATTAGCCATGCCAGAGACCCAAATTGGCTTGATCACTGATGTTGGGGGCACTTATTTATTATCGCGCTGTCCCGGTCAGATTGGGCTTTATTTGGGTTTAACCAGCGATCATGTCGGTATTGGTGATGCCTACATGTTGGGACTCGTTGATTTTCATGTACCGCAAGAGCGCTGGCCTGAGTTGTGGCAAGCTTGGCAGAATATGGCAGAGGTCAATAGAGCAGAACTGGCACTGAGCATTTCTCATTACCATGAGCCTTGTATGGGCTTCGCTTTACTTGAAAAGCGTGCTGCTTGGAGCGGTTACCTCAAGGCGGAAAGCTTAACTGAGATGCTGGCTACTTTGAGGCGGACAGACCATGACGATGCCAAGGAGCTTTTGAGCAAGCTTGAAGCACGTTCTCCGACAAGCCTATGTTTGACCTGGCGTGCCATCCGTGAAGCGCGTGGCGATACTTTGGCTGATTGCCTAAAGCGAGAATATCGCCTGGTCTCACGCATCCTGCAGCAAAAAGATTTCTTTGAGGGTATTAGGGCACTTTTGGTGGATAAAGATCAGGCGCCATCTTGGCAGCCAGTCACGGTTGATGGTGTGACATCTGCTGTGGTGGATGAGTATTTTGCGCCTTTAGCGCAGGAGCTTGTCTTTATCACGTAACGGGGAAACGGTATAGGGGGTTAGTGATGGTTCACATAGTAGCAGAGGCAGTGAATGCCATACGGGAGCGTGCACCTGGTGTGCACCCAAGAATTGGTATTATTCTGGGCTCAGGTCTTGGGGCCATTGGTGAGGCGCTGGATGATGCCATCAGCATGCCTTACGCTAACATACCAGGCTTCCCTGTGGTCAATGTGTTGGGACACAAAAGTCAGTTGCTCTTAGGTAAGATTCAAGGAGTTTCTGTCGCTTGTCTGCAGGGTCGAGCCCACGGTTATGAAGGCCACTCTACGGATGTGGTTAAGCACTATGTGCGTACGTTAAAGGCTCTTGGCTGTGAACAATTGATTGTCACGAATGCTGCAGGCGGTATGCATGAACATTTACCACCAGGAAGTTTGGTGTTACTTAAAGATCATATTAACCTACAGCCAACCAACCCTCTGGTGGGGGCTAATGACGATGAATTCGGTCCTCGATTTTTTGGTATGGAGCAGGCTTACCATCCCGATTTGCGCGCTCAATTACAACAGTGTGCAGAGTCATTACAGATAGAATTGCATGAAGGCGTTTACGTTGGGGTCTCAGGCCCTAACTATGAAACCGCTGCTGAAATTAAGGCCTTTCAAACCTTAGGTGGAGACGTGGTTGGCATGTCTACGGTGGCTGAGGTGTTGGTGGCTGCTCATTGTCAGATGCAGGTGTTGGGTATTTCAGTGGTCAGCAATTACGCTACTGGTATACATCAAGGCGTGCACGATCATCATGAGGTGGTCGCTACTGCCCATCAAGCAACTCAACGTTTGGTGAAATTATTGTTAACCTATATAGAAAAAAACGCATGAAACATTCAATTCAACCAGAAAATTTTTCCAGGGTGCAATCTTTGATTGGCTGTCTTGATTTGACTTACCTTGGAGAAGATGATGAAAGGGCTGTTGACACGCTTTGCGATAAAGCCATCACGCCTTGGGGGACTGTGGCAGGGCTGTGCGTATATCCTCAATGGTTAAAGAAGGTATCTACTGTACAAGGCGTTCAGCCTGTGACGGTGGTTAATTTTCCTGGTGGTGGGCAGAGCTTGGCTGAAATTGAAAAAGACTTGGTTCAAGCGCTTGTCTGGGGGGCTCAAGAAATTGACGTGGTCATACCTTACCAAAGCTATGTCGATGGCTCATCCAAAAAAGCCTGCGAGCTGCTGACGCTCTGTCGACAGCTCTGTGCAGAGCCTATTCTCTTGAAGGTCATCATTGAGTCGGGCGCTATGCCAAACGATGAGCACATTCGCTGGGCTTGTCGGGATGCTATTCAATGTGGTGCGGATTTCATTAAGACATCCACGGGCAAAGTGGCGGTGGGGGCGACCTTGTCCGCTGTACGTATAATTTTGGAAGAAATTGCAGCACATCAGGTGGCGGTGGGCGTTAAAGTGTCCGGCGGCGTGCGCGAGCTGGATGACGCTTTGGCTTATTTAAATTTGGCTGAGCAATATAAAGGTGATTTGTTGATTAATTCACATACATTTCGTATAGGAGCCAGCCAATTGCTTGATAACATTTGCCAGTATCTGGCTAAGGTTGCAGCGTAGCGTATTCTGTGCATAATAACCCCGTGATCAATCACCAACCCAATCGATGATAAAGACAAGTGGAGTCCTGTGGACACCTTAACAATTTACTTATGTTTGGCTTGTTTGTTTGGCTTGCTGATGTCTTATGGTGTGGGTGCCAATGATGTAGCCAATGCCATCGGTACCTCGGTGGGGGCGGGCGTACTGACTTTGCGCCAAGCTGTGGTTATTGCCGCTGTGTTTGAATTGGCAGGTGCTATTTTGGTAGGCGGTGAAGTCACCGACACTCTGCGTGGGCGCCTTTTGGTGATGGACAACGTCACGGCCAGTCGAGATGTGCTCATTTGCGGTATGCTGGCAGCTTCGTTGGCGGCTGGCATTTGGCTTTTGCTGGCTTCTTATCTGGGTTGGCCTGTTTCTACGACCCATAGTATTGTTGGGTCCATCATAGGCTTTGGCGTGTGCTATTTAGGCGTTGATGCCATTGCCTGGGGCATGGTCGGATGCATTTTTCTAAGTTGGGTGCTCACACCTGTGTTTGCAGGTTTGATGGCTTTTTTGCTTTTCTACAGCGTGCAGCGTTTAATCCTTAACAGCGATGATCCCTTGAAATATGCCAAGCGTTATGTACCTTTTTATATTGCTTTGGTGACTTTTGTGATGAGTGAGGTATCTTATCACAGTCTGTTAAAGCGTCTCGCAGCTCTACCCTGGTCGCCATTGTGGGCAGCTTGTTTGTCAGCAGTTGCCGCCGCTCTTATTGGTGCCTGGGCTATGCGTCAAGTGGCTTATACCCCTGGTTTGGATAAAGCCCGAGAGTATAAGAAAATAGAGAATGTCTTTGCTATCATGATGGTCTTTACCGCTTGTGCCATGGCTTTTGCTCATGGTGCCAATGATGTAGCTAATGCCATAGGGCCTATGGCTGCTGTGGTAGATTGGGTTGGCTATGGCCACCCCTCAGGTGGTGTACCTTTATGGATTTTATTGCTTGGTGGTGGCGGTATCGTGCTCGGCTTAGTGACTTATGGCTATCGCATCATTGCCACTATTGGCCATCAAATTACAGAGCTTACGCCAAGTCGTGGTTTTGCTGCAGAGCTTTCTGCTGCCAGCACGGTGGTGGTGGCCTCACATTTCGGCATGCCAGTCTCCACCACGCAAACCTTGGTAGGTGCTATTTTAGGTGTTGGTTTAGCACGAGGTATTGGTGCACTTAATTTACGCGTGATCCGTAACATCATGATGTCATGGATGATCACGCTACCAGCTGGGGCTGTGTTGACTTTGATACTGTATGTAGGTCTTCGTATGGTGATCATAGTTTAGTTCTCTTTCTCATCCTTTAAAAATATATTATATTTATCAATAATTTAAACATATTTTGTATGATATGATCTGCTCTTTTTTAGTTCTTCTAGAAACTTTTCAGATAAAACATTGTCTTAGTGATATGAAAAGTAAAATATGAGGGCTACCTTGTGCGAGAATCTGTTGTATTAGATCCTAAGAGTCATTTTAAGAATTTTGACCGTGATACAGAAATTAGAGGGCTGGATGCAAGCATGGGCGAGTTGCTGGATGCCACCGATCGTTATACTAAGCATGCGCATCACGTGCATCTTGATTTTTTCATGAATTTGCACAGCATCCTAGCTCGTATTGATAAGCAAAGTGATTATGCTAGAGCGAATCAAGAAGGTTTGGTGACTAAATTATTTGATTTAGTACAAGACTCCAGTTTCTATGAGGACAGCGTATGGAGGCAATTAACACTCATTTCTGATTCAGCGGAAAAATGGCAGCACTTGCAGGAAAGGATTATGCCAAAAATTATGAAGGAGGCTGGTAAGTTCGCAGTAAATCTTGGCAATCCCCTTTACATGAATCCTGATTGGTGTGAACAACGAAGTGTCGCTATTTCTCTTATGATCGATCAAGTAGCTTCTTATGAAGATCTGTTAACTGAATTACAACAAGAAAAGCAAGTGCTTGATGCACAAGCTATAGCTTTGGAGTATGAGGGTTTGGCAGAAGCTATTATAGTTGACACGACTGATGTTGTGTTCATACCTTTAGGCGAAAAATTGGAAGCAATGATTGCAAGTATTTCAGTCGATCTTGCGGCTACAACTTACCTTAAGCAAATGGATGAAGCTATAGGGCATCTCCAGAAATATACTGAACAAAGTAATTTACAGGAAATGAGGCAACAGCTATCAGTGATTTCAGGTTTACTTCAATCAGCTAATGCAGAGTATCTGCAATATGTCCAAGGTGACGTGGTTGATGCGGTGTTGAGTGGAGATGTTTGGATGAGTGGTGAAGCCATTTCCAGTATGCAGCATGCCATTGAAGACATACAGTCAGATCTCGACACCTTGGGTGTTAAGCCGGTTGTGCCCAGTGCTCAGGAGGTTGTCTCAGATGAAGCTTTGGAAGATAAAGCAGATCAGTTGAGCAGGCTTATTACACAATCAAAGGCTGAAATTGATGTCTTGGCCGACAGTCTTCGTGAAAAGACTCAAGCAGACGATCCAACTTTTCATGCATCATTATCATAGATGAAGATTGAGCACAATAATTTTAATGGTTAAATAAAAACTAACAGAGGAAACAATTATGCCAAACCCGACAAAGCTTATGGAACTACGCCAACAACTTAAACAAACCATTGAGAAGGCATCCAAAGAATATTGGCGCTTGCGTGCTGAAAATTCAAATGGCATATCGCAGGCAGTGCCGATGCTTGCTGATCCAGAAGTTTTGAAGCAAATCGATGAATTAAGGGGACAACTTCAACAGCAGACAACCTGGCTTCATCAATTGGATGCAGCACTTGCTGTGCATGAGACAACACCAACACTTGCTGTATTGATGCCCGCGCAAGAGACCGATCAAAACAAATTGTACAGATTGGCTCCTGCTAGAAAAAAGTTGGTAACTAAAGAGACATTTATTCATGTAAAACCAACGGGTGACGTAGGTAGAGATGAATGTATTGTCGCACCTAGCGATGCACTTATTTGGAAAAGTTATGCGGCTTTTCAGGAACAGCTCAGTTCTGTTAGCGAATCTTCTGATTTAACCGAATTGGAGAGCAATCTGACGTTGCTACATCAAAAGCTTAGCCAAGAAATTGAGACATTTGAACAAGGACTTAAGGAAAAAGCAGAGGTATCTGATATACCAAGTTTAATGCCAGGCGAATCAGCGGCGATAACGCGACACTATATGAAATATATCAGTTTTAACCCTTCTCTCTGGGCTTCTGCTCAAGTGATGGAACGTTGCCTGGATGCTAAGGTTTATGTGGCCGAACGCTTGGCGGCTGTTCAATCCTTAGCTGCTAAAGCAGCGCCAGCATGGGGAGACGATACTGAGCGTTCGATAGAAACTTATTTGAAAGAAAAAGCAAGCCCAAGCGCAGGCACTTCATTGCAACAACGTAGCATGTTCGCACCGATCCCTGCTAAACCTATAATTGCATCTCAATCACATAGGGTCAATTTTGTGTTGTTAGCGCAGGATTTTGGAACAATTGTTCAAGGGTATGATTTTACAGGCAATCAGGATGCATTGGATTCTTTAGGCTCTTTTCAAAATAACGCGACACAAGAAAGCTACGAAGCATTGCTTGGAACGCTTGAAAGCAAGGAATCTGATATAGCAAACAGCTTAATCAGATCACTGAAAGGCCTTTATGAAGCACATAAAGTTGGCGTCTCTTCTACTCCATCAATTTGAAAGTATTATGATAGAGCCATCGATGATGGCTCTATCTATTACCTACCAAGCATCTTATATTCATTTAATATCATAGAAAATTAGCCATTACATCGAAAGCCTATAGGAAAACAGAGGTCTCTTTTTTTATTAAGCAACAGGCTTTGAATAAAGCCGCAGCTCGGGATTGGTAAGCTTTGTTGAGAGGAAGCTCTGTTTCTACAGTAATTATCATACACAAATTAACAAGTTTATATAAGTCTGTTTTGTCTTCTTAGGTGATAGTACCCTATAATTTATAAGCAGGCAGGGATGGTTTGTGATTTTATAGAACCATTGTGCGCGATCTCGGAAAATCGTTTTATTTTAATAGGAAATTTATGAGAAAAAAAGTGGTAATTATCACAGGTGCACCCAAGGCATAGGCTTGGCTATGACCAAGGTTTTTTTGCTGACGGTTATCGAGTGATTATGAATTATTGCGAAGATGATGATCACGCTCACAGATCGTTTAGGGAGATTAACTCAAAAGAGGCTGTTCTAACCAAGGCAGATATTACAAAAAAATCTGATAGAGAAAATTTACTTGAAAAAGCATGGGAAATTTTTGGAGGTTTTGATGTGTTGGTTAATAATGCCGCTATCATACGATTTAATCGATTTCTTGACATATCTTCTGAAACCTTTGAAGAAGTCATGAATTGTAATTTTTATGGAGTTTTATATTTAGCGCAAGCATTTTCGAAAAAATTAGTAGAAACTAAATAGCCTGGCTCTATTATAAATATTTTATCTGTAGGCGCTTATGGCGCGGATAATATTTCTTACTGTACTTCTAAAGCTGCATTATTATTTGCAACAAAGTGTATGGCAAAAGAATTAGCCAAGCACTGTATTCGCGTCAACAGCATCAGTCCAAATGCGATCCCCACGAACTTAATAAGGCTGCACGTGAAAATACACCTGAGAAATGGGCTGATGCCATTAAAAAAAATCCCTATGAAACGAGCACCTACTGAACAAAAGGTTGCCAGTGCCGCTGTTTATCTTGCTTCAGAGCAAGCTTCTTATATCACAGGCATCGATCTGCCGGTTGGTGGTGGCTTGTTATGTTAAAGAATATTTGCATATGAATAAATAATTGGGAGAATTCATCGATTGTTTCAGTTGAATGCGTCTTTATCATACGTTTGATATGCTGTTGAGAGTTGGTATGTCGTCACAACGATCAACATGAATTCATGAAATCTAAGAGTCAATAAGCATGGGACAACTGAGCAATTACTCAGTTGTTCCATGTTGTGTAAGACCCCCTTTTAAATCTTTGTCTTGCTCGCAGTGCAGGTAATGAGAATGGCTAAGCCAGTCTGATTGAGGTGCATATGCGAACAACAGCCCACCATCTTTTATGGTTTCAATCACAGGCTTGACGTAATGTGGATTGATGGCAGGGCATCCCCAGCTTCTTCCCAGACGCCCATGGTGGCGAATAAAATTCTCTGATACATAATTGGCGCCATGCAAAACAATGTGGCGTTTTTCAGCATTGTCATTGAAATGGTTTTCAAGTCCATGTAAGTGCAGAGACAAACCATGCTTGCCAATGTAGGTATGACGCGCGACAAAAAGGCCAACACTGGATTGATGGCTGTCGGGGTTGTTTGAAAAATTATGTGCAATGTTGCCGCCTGTTTTTTGACCGTGAGCGGCGCAGATACGAAACAACTCTTTTTGAGATTTTAGATCAATGATCCACAAACGTTTGTTTATAGAAGGTTTAGAGTAATCGAGTATTGTGAGAATCGGTTTGAATCGGATCCCTTTTTCCTGTGCGCATTGGGTGGCTTTGAGTGCCAGCTTAAGTACGGATGGGTTGATGCCATGTACTATAGGCTTAAGCGCATCAAAAGCACTTTCAAGCTTGAGATTAGCCGCCAGCTTTGAACAACTGATGGCCAATCCCATAAGCATGAAGATCACTCGTATGTTCATAGGTATGGATCATCCTTGGATTGAATAAGTTGAGGGTAACCATGCGATTGCTCACGAATTTCATACATGTGATAATCATCAAGATCGACACCTGTTCTTTCATGGCGCTTAATTAAGCTATCCAATTCATTTCTTGGCGTTGGCATTTGGTCATAAAATGGTCGGTGCGATTCAAGCAGCCAATCGTTGTTATGGCGTGTGACTTTGTAGGGTTGATTAACGATTTGCACAGGTAGCCCTACACTGGCTTGTGAGAACAAAGCTTCAATGTCATTTGTGCGCAAACGAATACAACCAGAGCTGGCACGATTACCTACAGTCCAATCTTTATTGGTGCCGTGGATAAGATAGCCAGGATGTCCCAAACGCAATGCATATTGCCCCAGTGGGTTGTTAGGCCCTGCTGGCACGACATCAGGCAGTATCACGCCTTTTTCAGCCATGTAAGCTTTGATAGATTTTGGTGGGCGCCATGCAGGATCTTTCTTCATACCAACCACACTGGTTTTTACCTCAGGGGTACGCCAGCCTTGTTTGCCCACAGCCACAGGGAAAGTCATGACTGTATCACCACCTGCTGGGTAATAATAAAGGCGAAGCTCAGGCAAATTGATGACGATACCTTTTTGTGGTGCGTCAGGTAAAATAAATTGTTGTGGGATGATGACTTCACTCCACAGATCCATGCGCTTTGGATTGATACCAGGGTTGGCTTGTATCAGTTCCTGCAAACCAACGTCATGGGCTGCTGCAATTTTATTGAAGCTATCTCCTGGTTGTACAAACACAGAATAGTTCTTACCAACAAGTCGGCTGCCATCTTCAGGTAAAGGCAAAGTTAAGGCAAAGCTTTGGCCAACTCCCCATACGCTTAAAATGCCTACGGCAATTTTCTTAATCATAATTATCTCCATTTAAATCTAAGTGGTGGTGCCATGGGGTAGCTCTATGTTTATGGTGTGTAATACCGGCACCACCATACTTGTTACATCGGCCATGCTGATAAGGTCTTTAAAGTAGCTGGCTAATTCGACACAAGTACTCTTTTATGACCGGTAAGAGCTGAATTTTTTGATCGAATGATCATCAATGTTGATGATTTGGTATCACGTAATATATTTTTCAATCAAGCTAAGTTAATATGTATTTGCAGTTGCAGCTTAGCTCTTCACTTCGTATGATGGGCTTAAACAGATTGAAGAGAGATGGGGCATGGCAAAATTGTATTTTTATTACTCTGCAATGAATGCGGGTAAAAGTACGACTTTATTACAGTCGGATTACAACTACCGAGAGCGCGGTATGCGTACATTACTCTTTGTTCCAAAAATTGACAATCGTCACGCTCAAGGTACCATTCATTCACGCATTGGTTTGTCGGCTCAAGCCATTGGCTTTGATGAAATGATGAATTTGCACAACACTGTACGTGACGCACTCGATGAACCAGGATGCCAACCGATCCAGTGTGTGTTGGTTGATGAAGCACAATTTTTAAGCAAAACACAGGTGCATCAACTTACAGAAATCACCGATGAGCTGAACATACCTGTCTTAGCCTATGGCTTGCGCAGTGATTTTCGCGGTGAACCTTTTGAAGGCAGTCAGTATTTGTTGGCTTGGGCAGAAGAATTGTCTGAAATTAAGACAGTTTGTCATTGTGGCAAGAAAGCCATCATGAACATGCGTATTGATGAACTTGGTCAGCCTATTTTGCAAGGTGAGCAAATTCACATTGGTGGTAATGAGTCTTATGTAGCTACCTGTCGCCCTCATTTTAAAGCAGGGGCTTCAGCGCAAGCGACAGAGCTTGTAGAGAGTTCTTTGAAACAAGCGTAAGGAAAAAGTACATCTGGATCGTTGCATGGTTTTTCAGCCAGTTTGATGTGAGAGGAGCCTAGCGCGCATTTATAGATATGATTTTGCACTTAATTTTTTGGCAAAAAATCTATCTTGAATAAAGTGCAGGCATAATCTATCAAAGGGCTTGATGGTGCTTATAGAAAGCATGACCTACTTCAGCGCTGTCTATAAAACATATGATGTACAATGGACTTTTTTTATCCCATTTCCCATTCGTTGGGCGCCATGAAATCATTTCGGGAAGCAAGCTGTGCTTGTGAGACATCACGCCATGTACAGTAGGCCGACTTAAATATATTCAATTGTATGTTTAGATTGCAGGCTTATCCGCATAGGGCGAAATCCTTACCCTGAATTTCATGAATAGGGGACTTAGGGGCTTCCTTTGGGGGGCTAAGGGTGCTAAACTGCCACGCCAATTAGGTATGAACTTAATCACTAGGATGGTTTAGTTTTGTTAAAGCAATCTATTTGGTGGTCGCCTGGGAGGTGTCTATGTTGACTTCTGTGGAGGCCCGCAAGCCTGTTTTTTCTACGTCTTTGCCTGAAGGCTCGTTCAAAGCCTGGATTGTTTGTTTTTCTGCTGCGCTTTTTTTCTTTTACGACTTTATCCAAATGAATATGTGCAATGCGCTAAGTCTTGTGCTGATGCGCGATTTTGCAATTGATGCCACAGAATTGAGTTATCTGCCATCATCTTTTCTGTTGGCAGATGTGATGTTTCTTTTTCCAGCTGGCTTGATTCTTGACAGGATGTCGACACGTAAGGTGATTCTGGCAACTTTGTTTTTATCGGTGTTGGGTACTTTTGGCTTTGCCATCGCCGACTCCTTTAGCCTGGTGATTATGTGTCGTTTCATTTCAGGGATTGCCCATGCTTTTTGCTTTTTATGTTGTATTTTGTTGGCTGCCCGCTGGTTTCCGCCTTCAAGACAAGCTTTGGTGGTGGGTTTGGTGGTGACTGTCGCTATGCTGGGTGGCTTGGTTGCGCAAACCCCGTTGGCATTGTTGGCCGATTGGATTGGTTGGCGTCAGGCGATTTTATGGGACAGCATGTTGGGTGTGGCGTTTCTTGCTTTGGTGTGGTGGACAGTGGAAGATTACCCAGCGCACATGGCTGAGCACTATCAACAAAAACGTGAAAATTTGAAAAGCATGGGTTTTCTGCCAAGTTTGACCAGCGCTTTGGGTAATTCGCAAAATTGGTTGTTTGGTTTGTATACAGGGCTTCTTAACTTACCTATTATGCTGTTTGGTGCTGTATGGGGTGTGTTGTATCTCACGCAGGTACATGGTGTAAGCCAGCTTGAAGCCACCAACATTTCCAGTATGATTTATTTAGGTACAATTGTAGGCGCCCCTGTGATGGGTTGGTTGTCTGATACTTGGGGTAGACGCCGTACACCTATGATATGGGGGGCCGTGTTCTCTCTGGGATTGATTGTGGCCATCATGTATGGTCCTGATTGGTCAGCACAAGGTTTGATTCTGGCCTTTTTCCTGTTAGGCCTTTTTACCAGCAGTCAGGTGATCAGCTATCCTGGCGTGACTGAGTCCAACGACACCACCATCAGCGGTACAGCTATGGGCTTGACCTCTTCTATCATCATGGGTATTGGTGGTGCAGCTCAACCTTTTACAGGCTGGTTATTGGATATGTATTGGGATGGTAGCATGACCGATGGTGTGCGGCAGTATGCTGACAGTGATTTCCTATGGGCATTGGCTGTGATTCCTGTTGGTTTTGTCGTGGCTTTGCTGGCGTCTTTTTTGTTGCGCGAAAGCTATGGGCAAAATAGTTAGTGATTAATTTGGGTTGGGTAGGTTTGTACTTAGAGGGTCAACAATATGAATACTTCAGTCATGACAGCACAACGTAACTGCTGGCAGTCGTCTTGGATGCCGTATGTGGTTTGTTTTTCGGCGGCTTTATTTGCTACTTATGAATTCATTCAGATGCACATGTTCAGTGCCATCAACACCGATATCATGCGAGTGTATCAGTTGAATGCTGAGCAGCTTGGTCAACTGTCAGCAGTGTATCTGTGGGCTAATGTGATTTTTCTATTTCCAGCTGGCGTGGTGCTTGATCGCATTTCTGTTAAAAAGTTGATTTTATCTGCCATGACTATTTGTGTGATTGGAACCATGCTGTTTGCCACAGTTGAGCATTATTGGATGGCTTATTTAAGCCGTTTTGTCACAGGTGTGGGCAGTGCTTTTTGTATTTTAAGCTGTATGCGCTTGGCATCACGTTGGTTTCCTGCCGAACGTATGGCTCTAATCACAGGCCTTATCATCACCATCGCTATGCTCGGCGGTGTGTTTGCGCAAACCCCTATGGCCAAGCTGACTGAAGCCTTGGGTTGGCGTCAGGCTTTGATGGTTGATGGCTTTATAGGTATAGCCATCATGTTGGTCATTGCTGTATTTGTTAAAGACTACCCAGTAGGCAATGAATCTCAACAAAATGAACAACGCGAGCAATTGTCCAAGCTGGGTTTTTGGCAAAGCTTGAGCCAATCTTATTTTAATCGGCAGAATTGGCTGGCAGCTATCTATACATCCACTATGAATATGCCGGTCATCGTTTTAGGTGCCGTGTGGGGCACATTGTACCTGACGCAAGTTCATCAACTTTCAGCCACAGAAGCCGCGTCTATTAACAGTATGATTTTCATCGGTACCATTTTTGGTGGGCCAGCTATGGGTTGGATTTCTGATAAAATTCATTTGCGTAAGTTGCCTATGTTGACAGGGACGGTATTGTGCTTGTCTGCTATCGGTGTGTTATTAAATGTATCCGATCCCAGCATCACATTGCTGACCGTGATATTTTTTGCGCTTGGTTTTTTTTCAAGCACTCAAGTGCTCAGTTACCCTTTGGTTTCAGAGAGCAACACGCCCCTTCTAACAGCTACTTGTATCAGTGTGATTTCCATCATCACTCAAGGCGGTGGCGCTCTGTACCAACCAACTTTTGGCAAGCTGCTTGAAAAGAATTGGGACGGTACTTTCTTGCAGGGTGTGCATTGGTACAATGCTGGTAACTTCCATGATGCCTTTCTCATGCTTTTGATAGGCTTTTGTGTGGCCTTTGTAGCTGCTCTTTTTATACGTGAAACGCACTGCCAACAGCATAGCTGACATTAAATATGGCACGCACCATTGTTCTACTGCTAGATTCTTTTGGTATTGGTGCAAGCCATGATGCTGCAAACTATGGTGATGAAGGCGCTGACACTTTAGGTCATATTGTAGAGACTTGTGCTCGCGGTGATGCCG
Organism: uncultured Legionellales bacterium; assembly: GCA_964352915.1. Lineage (GTDB taxonomy): Bacteria > Pseudomonadota > Gammaproteobacteria > PIVX01 > PIVX01 > CAYGTQ01. The sequence goes on along the minus strand of CAYGTQ010000013.1, from coordinate 9,254 downwards.
ATCGCAAGAATGTGCGCTCAGGACCCTTGTATATTCCAAATATGAGTAAGCTCGGTTTGTTTCATGCGGCTTACGCCAGTACAGGCCAGTGGCATCAGCCTGTCAGTGAACTCGAACCCATAGGCTATTATGGGTATGCTGTAGAGCGTGGTTGTGGTAAAGATACACCCAGCGGGCATTGGGAGTTGGCAGGCCAGGTGGTCACGGAGCCCTGGGGGCATTTTCCACATACACCCAGTTTCCCTCAATCAATCCTTGGGCCATTGATGGCATTGGGTGGTTTGTCGGGTGTCTTAGGCAACTGCCATGCTTCAGGGCTTTCTATCATAGAAGCTCATGGGTATGAACATATGCAAACTCATCAACCTATTGTCTACACGTCAGCAGACAGTGTGTTGCAAATTGCAGCCCATGAGGAAAGCTTTGGGCTGGGTAGATTGTATGAATTATGTGAAATTGCGCGCGTGATGTGCGATGAACATCGTATAGGTCGAGTCATTGCTCGCCCATTCATAGGTGAGCCTGGGGCATTTCAGCGCACAGGTAATCGAAGAGATTATACCATGCCCCCACCTGGTCCTACGTTGCTTGATCGCTTAATAGAGCAAGGCGGCCAAGTTTTTGCTGTAGGTAAAGTGGCTGATATTTTTGCGCATCAAGGCGTAAGCCATACACTTAAAGCTCATGGTAACAATGAGATTTTTTCTGTGACTCAGCAAGCTATGGCACAAGCGCCTGATCATAGTTTGATTTTTAGTAATTTTGTCGATTTTGATTCTCTGTATGGGCATCGGCGTGATGTCGCAGGTTATGCTCATGCACTTGAGATGTTGGATGCTAAGTTGCCAGAGTTGTTTTGTGAATTGCGTGATGATGACATGGTGGTTCTGACGGCTGATCACGGTTGTGATCCGACGATGCCAGGTAGCGATCACACCAGAGAACATATTCCTGTATTGGCTTTTGGTCCATCTTTAGGGCGGGGTTTTATTGGTCAGCGTGGTACCTTTGCTGATGTTGGCCAGAGTATTGCATCTTATATGCAAATGTTACCCTTATCGCAAGGACTCTCTTTCTTAAATTCTGTAAAATCAGAGGCATCTTTGCCTTGGGTGAGCTAAAGGCTTGGATGGCTTTTTAAAAACATCAGATAGAGTTTGAGGAGAGATGGTGTCCAGTCCTTGGAGGCGGCACCATACCGAATTTGATGGTGCCGCTTTTCAATTCCAGATCAGTTTCTATTGGTCCTTAACCGATAAATCTTGCCATAACCAGCTTGCTCACTTAGCTAAAGCTGTGCCTAACAAAAGATCTTCAGTACTGGTGTTATCACCCGCACGCAATAATCGCTGTGTTGCCGAAACTAACCTCCATGCCTTTTTCCACGGATGTCTCTGGAGCATTGGACGGACAATCATCACCGACACACTTAAAGGTCACGCGAAGAAGTCCTACACCATCAAGTAATTTAGCCTGCCTACTTTTGTCGGCAACGCCTCCAATCCAGGCAGTTTTCGGTTGGATAAAACAACTACTCTTGCCAAAACACTGATCACTCACCAAATGCGTAGCGTCAAAGAGCTCATTGGATGCCGGCAAATCAAGGGTCGCTGAGGTGATCTCACGTCGCCCCATCTCCTGCTGCAAAAGCATGCTGAACAACACCATTTCCATTCGCACAACGAAACGTTACTATGGCCCGATCGGCTTTCATAGAAAGATTGACACAGGGTTTATCAACAGGCACCTCTGATAGTGTATGATCAACGATGAAAGTTAAACGCTCTTCAGCATGAGTCAGTTTACCCTGTAAAGTTCTGCTTGCAGGATATCTTTTCTCACCACAAGTTTTATATTGTGCGTAATGAGCACTCTCTATTTCTAGTTTAGAACTGTGAGCACCGGCTACTGATAAAGTTAATAGAGGGGCTAAAAATTTTGTAAACGCATGTTATGGCGTAAGTTTGCCTATAATACGCCGTAATAATACGTTTAGTTGTCTTTTTCAATTATTTCATAAAATTTTGTATAAATTTATGTGGTTAATACCAGACCACATAAATTCAGTACCCGCTGATTTATATAAGAAATAATAGCAAATTTGCGGCCAAGGGTTTGAGCAAACTTGTCTGGCTCCATATTGTGTAAGATCCTTAGGCGTCATATCTCGTATCGTTTAAGGACAATTCGTCTGTCATTTCACTACCGATGTGGATGATAAACCTCATAGAGTTTGGCTTAATCCCTTTTCATGATCCAGAATGCCTTCTCTTGATTTTTAACTTTGAACCCATTTTTCTTATAAAAGGCAATGGCAGTTTTATTGTCCGCTTTGACGTGCAGCCAACAAGGTGTATCAGTGATGCGTTGCAAGATCTGTTGCCATAATTGTTGTGCGTAACCTTGTTTTCGCTTATGGGTCACAATGCCAAAGCGTGCAAGGTACATCCCTTCACCTAGGATGATTGGGATATCGCCAGCCAAGGCTTTTAAAGCTTGATTGGTGTGGCTATTGTCAGATTTTGGGCAGTTGAGAGCAAAGCTTAAAAGGGTGTATAAAGTTCTTTTATGCAACTCTTCTATGGGATACAACGTGTAAAGACCTATGGGTTTTTTATCTTGTAGCAAAGCTATGCTTGGGCCCAGATCGGTTTTTTTTTGAGAGAATTGCTCGGAAATGATGGTCAACAACTTATGCTTATCAGCAGATAATGTTTGATAAAAGTCAGGTAAAATATCGTAAGTAAGATCAGCACATGTCTTTTTTTGAGAGAGCGTCAGATCACTTATGCGGCACAGGTTATTTTGATGCATAGTTGGGCTGTTCAGCATAAAGCAGTGCTTTTATTATAGTACAAGGCTTCCACTTTGATTACGTTTTAGTTTAAATGTTTAATACTAAGGTTTTAACAATCTTGTTGTGTTGCTATTGTAAAAAAATCATCTAAATTTATAGGTAGTACAGTGTGTTAATAGATTTTGAGGAAATTTTTATGCCACATACCCGTTTAGGTCATTTGCAGCCTAGCCAGAAAAACAAGCTATCAGAAATCATGCGTGTTGTGAATCAGTCTGGTACGATCATAAGCCGTTCCGATGTTGATTCATTAAGTAGCACCTCAGTGAGCGCTTATGGTATTTGTTTAGATCCTGCGCCTGAGGGCCTGCCTTACTTAGCGTTTGTAGGTGCTCATGGTAAAACGCAGTACATCCCTATAAATTTTGAAGGTGATGTTTGGGTGCTGGGTGGTGACAAGCCTTTTACAATGAGCGGTACCAATTTGGATGAAATGGTTCAACAGTCGGTCACAGTTCTTGCAAAAACAGGTAAGGTTTCACCACTTCCTTTGGGCGTAGCCTTTGATGCAGCCAAAGTAAATATTGCAGTAGGGTTTGATCGCCAAAGCGCGCAGACAGCACTGAGGTCTACAAGAGATAAAGCATATTGTATCACACCAGGCTCTGAACTAGGCTCTCTGGTTATACGGACTCAGGATAAAAATGTAAAAATTGCGCGCTCTTTTGGCGAAGAACACAGGCAATGGACTTATTGCGCAGCCGGTGTGGGCTCGTCGTACAAAACATTGCAAGATGTGATCAAAGCCATGTCACAAATAGGCTTTGAATATTGCGATCGGGCTGCAATGGATGCACATGCACATGCACATGCACATGCACAAATTGCAGATCCTTTACTGCAAAGCCGAATGTCTTCTTCAGAGACACTGTTTGCAGCTCTGGAAAATCAGATCAAGGTACAGCCAGTGATAACAAGTAAGCCAGGCGTAGAAGACGTGTTGAAAGCTATGCATGATTTGACGGCTACCATCAAAAAAGCTGATTTTTCCAGTGACACCGGACAAGTCCAGATGCAAGCACATTATGAAGCATTGCTTGGGTTACACCAGCAGGTTGCCTCGAGCGTGGTGGGTAGTGCTTTCCAACCCACTTTAATCCAAGTTGTGGATGGCATGGCGCAAGCGTTTGCGGAGCATTGCAAAACTGAGTATAACTTTTCTCCAGCAGATAGCCCAAGCCTGGGAATTTGAAAGGCTGTCGATCAGTTAAGGGTCCTCAGTCGTGCACAATTAACAACCACTTGTTGAGTCTTCCTAAACAATACTGTACATTTATAAGAAGTGTTTCAGCATTGTTAAGGAGGCCCATTGATCATGGCGATGACATCGACGCATACACAGATCCAAAAGCTTTATGAGGGATTGAACCGTACCATTATTGGCCAATCTAAACTGGTAACCCGCTTGTTGGTAGCTCTTTTATCAGATGGTCATTTGTTGGTAGAAGGCGCGCCTGGCCTGGCTAAAACTAAGGCCATCAAAGATTTGGCTGAGCGCATTGATGCCAGTTTCCATCGGATCCAATTCACGCCCGATCTGTTGCCTGGGGATTTGACAGGTACCGATGTGTTTCGTCCAGAAAAAGGTGAATTTGTTTTTCAAAAAGGTCCTATTTTTCATCATCTGTTGTTGGCTGATGAGATCAACAGGGCGCCTGCCAAAGTTCAATCTGCGTTGCTGGAAGCCATGGCTGAGCGCCAGGTTACCCAAGGCCATCATACTTATGATTTACCTGAACTTTTTATGGTGATGGCTACCCAAAACCCTATTGAGCAGGAAGGGACTTATGCACTTCCAGAAGCGCAACTCGATCGCTTTCTGATGTATGTTAAAATTGATTATCCTAAAGCTGAAGCTGAGCAGCAAATTTTGCAATTGGCTCGGCAAGAGTATCAAAGAACACAACAGAAGGAACAAGATGCGCCCAGCTTACTTAAATTAGCTGAAGTCTTTGCTGCACGCCGCGAAGTAATGACGGTGCATTTAAGTTCAGCGCTTGAAAATTATATGGTGGAATTGGTCATTGCTACTAGGACGCCGGAGCGCTACGGTGCAAGCTTAAAAGAATGGTTACGCTATGGTGCAAGCCCCAGAGGCACCATAGCTCTTGACCGTTGTGCTCGAAGCTTTGCTTGGCTTAAAGGGCGTGATTACGTGACCCCTGAAGATGTTCACAGCGTGGCTTATGATGTCTTACGCCATCGTATAGGATTGAGCTTTGAAGCAGAAGCTGAAGGCGTGACGTGTGATCAGGTGATTGAACAATTATTACAAAGTGTAGCTATCCCATAGCGAGAAAGCGATGCAATCTTTGATAGCCCCAAGAGCCTCTGTTGCGCATGTAGAGCTTTCAGATCTATTGAAGTTGAGAGTGACGGCTTCACGCCTGCCTTTGTTTGGTCAAAACAAGCAGGCCTACCAAGCTGGTATGGGCTATCACTCTCAGTTGCGTGGTCGAGGTATTGAATTCTCCGAAGTACGAGCTTACCAGCCAGGTGATGATGTGCGCCACATGGATTGGCGGGTGATGGCGAAAACGGGTAAGCCTTATACCAAGCTTTATGAAGAAGAGCGTGGACGTCCAGTGCTTTTGGTTACTGATCAGAGGAGCTCGATGCATTTTGCTACTCAGGGAGTTTTTAAGTCGGTGTTGGCCAGTGAAATTGCTGCTCTCATGGGTTGGTCAGCGCTTTCTCATGGTGATCGTGTCGGTGGGGTGGTGGTTGGTGATATAAGCGATCAAGTGATGCGCCCAAATGTCGCTCAAAAGAGTTTTTTACCTTTTCTTAAAGCACTCAGTAATTCTGAACATTCACATGAGCCATCCAGAGATTTAACTGAGACGATGCAGCATGTAAGAAAGATGGCTACTTCGGGTTATTTGGTGGTGGTGATCAGTGATTTCTATGGTTTGAGCAGTGATGCTGAAGCCATGATGGCTCAGCTCGCCAGGCAACATACGGTGGTGTTGTGTTGGATTTACGATCCATTAGAAAAAGCACCACCACCACCAGGCTGCTACCCTGTAACCAATGGCCAGGAAGTGTTGAGCTTTGATAGCAGCCAGGTCTTTTTTCAAGAACAATATAAGGCCTGGTTTGATGCGCGCGAACAACAACTCAAGCGCATCGAACGTCGTCATGGGACAACACTTTGGCGCTTTCAAACTGACGATGTGCTGTTGCCCAGATTATATCGTTATTTGCGCGAGAGGCGCTCATGAACACTGGTAAAACCCCTCAATTGCAATCTATGCTGTTGCAGCTTAAAGACATTCATTTGCCAGAGCCTCCTGGCGTCTGGCCTTTAGCTCCTGGTTGGTATGTGCTGATAGCTCTGGGTACTTGTGTGATTTTATGGAGTTTGTGGTGGGGGATCCGACGCAGTCGCCGCTGGCGCATCAAGCGTGTTGCTCGCAAACGTTTGCAAGCTATTTTGGTTGAGCATCAGCAGTCGGCCAATGCAGCTTGCGCTTTTTCTGATTTATCGGTGTTGTTGCGTCGTGTGGCATTGGTTTTTGAAGGAAGAAAAGTTGCAGGACTCACAGGGGACGCTTGGCTTGAGTTTCTCGATCATAGTGGACAAACTCAAGCCTTTACTCAAGGCGTGGGGCGTTTGCTTATCAGTGAGCCTTATCAAAAAGCACCCGATCCCAAAGCCATTGACGAATTGGTGCAACTTGTTGAAAAGTGGATCCGGAGGCTTGGCTGATGTTTGAGTTTGCGTCTTTTGGGTGGATCATCCTGCTGCCTTTACCTATGTTGGTCTACCGCATGCTTAAGGCTGCCAGCACGGTCACATCGGCTGCTTTGTTTTTACCTTTCTATCATGAAGTACAAGCTTGGGTGGTGGCTCGAAATACTCAAACGTGGCGTTATCGCCAGTGGTTGATGGTGCTCATTTGGTGTTTGTTGGTGGCGGCTTTGATGCGTCCACAATGGTTGGGCCAACCAGTAGCTTTAGAGAAGAAAGGTCGCGATATTCTATTGGCCTTGGATGTGTCGGTGAGCATGGAGACTCGAGACATGACTTGGCGTGGGCGTGCTGTCGATCGCTTAGCTGTGGTCAAAGCTGTGGCCAGCGATTTTATCAAAGCGCGCTCAGGTGATCGCCTCGGTTTGATTTTATTTGGTAGTCGTGCTTATGTGCAAACACCACTGACTTTTGATTTAACAACGGTACGTTATATGCTGAAAGACGCTACTGTGGGTCTTGCTGGCAGCCAAACAGCGATGGGGGATGCCATGGGTTTGGCTGTGAAGCATTTTGCTAACAGCAAGAGCCAAGATAAAGTTTTGGTACTGCTCACCGATGGGGTACACAATGCCGGAGAAGTCATGCCTTTGGATGCAGCAGCTTTGGCTGCGAATTATGGAGTAAAAATTTATACCATCGGTATTGGGGCTGAACAAATGGTGGTGCCAAGCCTTCTTGGCGCACAGGTTGTTAATCCTTCAGCGGATCTGGATGAGTCCACGCTTCGCACCATCGCCAAAAAAACAGGGGGGCTTTTTTTCAGAAGTCAGGATACCGAGACACTGCGCAAGATTTATCAACGCATTGATGAGCTTGAGCCTAAAGCTTATGATGGAGGTATGTTTTCACCCAAAGTGCCCTATCATCACTGGCCATTGGCTTTGGCTTTTTTATTATCGTTGGTTTTGGCGGCTACTCGTATACGGGGAGTTAATGCATGATGGACTGGCATTTTCTTCGACCATATTGGCTGTTGTTGCTACCAGTGGCTTGGAGCTTGGTGGTGTATCTTTATCAGAAACGCAGCGCACAGATTTTATGGCGCCGGGTTGTGTCAGAAAAATTGTTGCCCCATGTCCTCAAGGGACACGGTGGTTATCAACGTTGGCCTTATGTTTGGCTTGCTGTGGCCTGGAGTCTGGCCGTACTGATTTTAGCAGGCCCCAGTTTTCACCAAACGTCATTGCCCAGTTATCGTGAACAAGGGCATCGAGTTGTGGTGGTCAGTTTATCCTCGAGTATGAATGCAACCGATGTAGCGCCCAGTCGTTTGAAGCGTGCTCAGTTTAAATTATTGGATGTTATTGCCAAAAGCGCTGGAGAAAGCCTTGGTTTGGTGGTATTTGCCAGTGCACCTTATGTGGTATCGCCCATGACAGAAGATGGTGCTACCTTGAAGCAGTTTGTCCAGAGCTTGTCGACTGATTTGATGCCTGAAACCGGGCATGAAGTTGCTTCAGGTTTGCAGATGGCGGTGGCTTTGTTCAAGCGTGCCAAGGCGCTCTCAGGTAGGATTTTATTGATCACCGACGGCTCAGCTGATGCCGAAGATATGGCCTTGGCTAAAAAACTTATGGTAGCAGGTATTCGCCTGGATGTAATTGGTGTTGGTAGTGATGCTGGAGCCCCTATACCTACACCACAGGGGTTTTTACAAGATGACCAAGGTCAAGTGATGATGGCACGACTTGATCAAAAGGCTTTAAGTGAGCTTGCCCGCAGTGGCGGTGGTCGTTACGTTCTAATGTCTGCTGATGACAGTGATGTTGATGCAATTTTATCACAATCATCTAAAACTATTGCTGAGCCAACAACAGTTGATGCAGTTCAATGGCATGATGATGGTGTGTGGCTTTTAATTCCACTTATAATGATGGCATTAATGGGGTTTCGGCGTGGTTGGTTTGAGGCAATTTAAAATGAAACATATAGTTGTCTGTGGCAATCTCTTATTGGCTTCGATGCTTGTACAAGCAGGTGTATGGCAAGATTTTTGGTGGCGTGGTGATCAGCAGGGGCATCAAGCGTGGCAGCAAGCCAATTATCCAGAGGCATCTTTACAATTTGATGATCCGTCTTGGCGTGGGCTTGCACATTACCGACAAGGAGATTTTGAGAAAGCTGCCCATGATTTGTCGGAAAAATCCGATGTCATTTCTCAGTACAATCACGGCAATGCCTTAGCCCACTTAGGCAAGCTTTCAGAGGCTTTAAAATCTTTTGAGACAGTATTGCAGAAAAACCCTGGTCATGAGGATGCCAAACATAACCTTGAGGTCATCAAAAAATTTTTAGAGGATAATAAAAACCAGAATCAGTCATCTTCTGACAACAATCAATCATCGAAAAAAGAAGACCCAAAAAATAATAAAGATGATCAGAAAAGTCAATCATCTGGCCAGGGTGATTCATCAGATCAATCATCACAAGAGCCCAATAGAAATGATGATAAAAATTCCGAAGATGAGCCAGCTAACAAAAACAACGCTGATAAACCAGAGCCACACAACAATCAAAAAAAAGAAAAAGATGAGCAAGATGATAAGAAAGATGAGAAGGCTCTTTCGTCAATGCCACCACAGTCAACGTCAAATGATAAAAAACAGCAGGGAGCCGATGCAGCTCAGGATAATGCTAAAA
>CAYGTQ010000012.1:24013-30797 GCA_964352915.1 uncultured Legionellales bacterium | reverse complement strand
GGAAGATTGATGATCGAATTGTGATGACGTGACACAGTTGAGTGAACAGTCTCTGCTTTGGTAGAGATCAATTTCTGATAGGTCCACTCCATCGTTGAGGATGGTTTGTCTTTTCTTAACAAGCTCTGGTTCAAAGCTGCCAGCCCTGTCTCTGGGTGTCTCTATCTCGAAAGCGCCACTGGCTGACTGAACCGTTTTTTTCAGCTTGCCGTTTCTGCGATTCACTTCCCCTGATGCCTCACAGCCATCCAGATGATGCTCAAGCTCTCCCTCCAGAGAGGCATTGATAATATCCTGTAACAGAGGTGTTAATATGCCGTCTTTTCCTGTTAACGATTGACCAGATTTTAAACGCTCTATCGCTTCTTTTTGAAAATTTGAATAATCATATATGAACGCTCCCTTTTTAAGTCCATGCTTCATAGCAATGGGAAGCGACGCCTCAATCGTCATATTCTTGGCTGCCTTACTATTGATCTTTATAACGACATAATGTATAATTTTCGCATCTTAACGTACGTAAGGCACGATAAAATGCGTTTTTTCTATAAACTACAAGCCATTACTTTCTTTTCAATTCTATTGGTAAGCTTTACATGCGGAGCAAATGAACCTTTTGATTCGCTTATGCAGGTAAAAAAAGCTTTAGAAGAATACCTTGAAGATGAATCTTTTCAAAAACAACTCTATACCCTTCCACAAGACCAGCATATTAAGTTAGATCATCTTCTCAAAAATGCTGAAAATCGGGGACTATAAGCATATATACAGCTAGCTGGCGGCAATCATGTATATAATGAATTTAAACAATCAATAAGAAATATATACAAGAGAAAGACTGCTTTAGAAGAAGCTCTTAAAGTTTATCAAGTTAATGTAGTTCAAAATCAAGGAAAACATAATAAAATAGCTTATATTGCTTTAGGATTCTCATTGTACTCAAGTCAAAACGGTAAAGTAAATGGAGTGTTTAGCGCTTTTTATGGCTCTGGATGCACTGTTTTAGATAGCTCGGAACGCACTAAAGTTGTTTACTTAGAAGATGAAGCTAAAGTAGTAAATAATTTAGTATTACCCAAAAAAGAAGCAAAAGCTGTTAAGAAGCATTGTGCATTGTGCGGAATAGCTGCAACACACAAATGCCCATGTGGCACTTATTATTGTGGCAAAAAATGCCAGCGTAACGATTGGGCATCGCATAAGCAAACGCCTACGCATAAGCGAAACACATAGCTTGTGAAAATTTCCTCAATGGGCAGTCAAGACATGGAGATGCCCTTGAGGTGCATAGGCCAACGCAATCCTATTTTTAAGGATGTTGCCCATAAAACACCTAATGAGCTAAGTTTGTTTATTATCAGCGTTTGCCTGATGTTCGTGAATCGATCAAGTCTTCAGCTTTGAAATCATTTTAAGCCGATTGAATTGGTGGCTCTGTGCCGTCCTTTAGCCGTTGTAAATTGCCGCGATGTTGCCATATGACTAACATACTCATGCACAAAGCAGGCAAGAAGTGCTCTGGATGGAGCAAGAGGAACCATAAAGGAAATGATGCGGCTGCTAAAATAGAGGCCAGAGACGAATATCGCCATGCTTTAAGACTTAGGAACCAGACAAGTATTGAGCCGGCAGCGGTGATGGGTGACAGAGCAAAGGAGCATCCCCAAGCCGTAGCTACGCCCTTACCTCCTTTAAACTGAAAAAAAATGGGGAACATATGACCAATAACAGTGCATAGCGCTACGTAGCCCAGCCAGTAAGTTTCAATGAGGCTATAAGCCATCAGCACAGGTAAAAACCCTTTTAAAGAATCGCCGAATAGGGTTCCAGCAGCCATGGCTTTGCCTTGATAGCGTAGGATATTGTTGGCACCAGCGTTGCCTGATCCTGCTTCGCGCGGATCGGTAAAGTCAAAAATTCGGCTCAGTAAAATAGCCGAAGATAAACTCCCTGATAAATAAGCGATGGCCAAACAAAGCAAAATAAGCAACATGGTTTTTCCTTGAGGATTTTCTTGACAGCATAACCGTTGTATACGAGGTATTTCAAGTTGCTCACGCGTTGCCGTTAGTTTTTTTTATTCTAAGGCTTATCTCATATAGATGTTTTTGGATCCATTTCTAAGGTAGATGGACGATTAAGTTGAAATAAAATATCGACTTCTTTTTTAATCTTGGCTAGAGGTTGGGTTGATTTTCTTGAAAACAGTCCCCGCGGGCATGTTAGAGATTTGTTACGGGTTATATTGTAAATGGAATAGAAGTTATCAGTAGATGGGTCAGCGATAAAACGATTAGCAGCAGCTAGCAATGGTTCAGGTAATGCGGTTAAATTTTCTTTATCAGCATGAAGTAGGTGCGCATATGTGCTGAGAACACTTACAAAGTCTGGCATTAAAATGTTTAGTAAGAGGTTTCTTGATTCAAGTTCAGGTTTTCTTAGAACATTACTCAGAATGTCAGTTTTAAGTTTTTCATAAATAATTTGAAATTCTTCTTCTTTTTCTAAATTATCTGATAATATTTCGAGACGCTCTAACTGATCTTGGTAACGCTCAAACTCGGATTTTTTAGTGAGAAAATGCTTTTTTTTTGGCAATGACATCTTTGGTATGGTGCTTTTTATTTTCTTTAATGCTAAGCTTGCATAGCTAAGACCACCTTGGCTTTTCAGGTAGCTTTGTATTTCACTAGATTTTACCTCCTTAGCCAAATCTAAGGGTGTCTCGTGGTGTGGTGTGAGCGTATTTATTGGCATATGACAGGTTTCCACTAAAAATCGTACCATAGGCAGATTTTTATCCTCAATTGCCGTGTGTAATAAATTATATCCTTCAGAATCGACATGTTCATGGATATAATTTTGAGAAGCGCCAGCGTTGATAAGCGCTTTCGCGATATGGGCTAGCCCTGCATCCATAGCCAGTGCCAGAGGTGTTTGGCCGTCTCCATTTTGCACTTCAATAAGTTCAGGATTTTCTCGTAATATCAAAGCAACCATGTATGAATTTTCAGTTAAAATGGCAATATGCAGCAGTGAGTTTCCAGAAAATTTTTGGTTTAATGCATCAGGAAATTTATGGATCAGAGATGCTGTTGCTTCTAAAAACCCGTATAAAATAGCGTAATAAAGAGGTGAAAACCCTTGCTCATCTCGCTGTGCGACTGCACTTTGATTTTTCGTGGATTTAATTAAAAGTTGAGAGATTTCTGGATGCCTTTGAATAAGCGACCAATGTAGAGCTGTTCTTCCATCCAAGTCTTGAGCTGATATGTCTATTAAATTCTCGCTTAGAATGTATTGTACAATATCTAAATGTCCATACTTTGAGGCAATGTGTAATATATTCAATTCATCATCTGTTAATGCTGAAATAAAAGCACTCTGTTCACTGTTGGTTATCTTGATGAGTATGAGTTTAAATATATCAAGATCCCCTGTTTGCGCAGCATAATGCAGTGGTCCTAACCCATCATCGTAGTCTGAGGCAGTCCAATCAACCAGGCTATTTGCCATCAGCCATGTCAACAATTCTGTATGACCATTTTTTATAGCTATATGCATAAGAGAGCAACCATCTCTATTTTTTACAGCCAGGGATACCCCTTTGGAGCTTAACAATGAAAGAGCATGGACGTTACCTGTCTCTGCTGCTTGGAGAATGATGGTTTTAAAATTAACCGTGTCTTTAAAGTCATGTTCTATGATTGAATTTAATATATGTTCAAATGCTTCAGGTTGATCTGAGATCATTGCACATAGTAAAGCATTTTGTAGAGTTTGTGCTGATAAGCTCTGGTGGGAGACTATCCAGCTTAAAGAAGTCATTAACCCAAGCCTAGCGGCTGTTAATAAACAGTCGTATATTTCTTGAGTTAAGGCTTCTGGAGGAGTAGGAAGTTTTTCCAGTAAAAAAATAGCCAGTTCTTCATTTGATCTCAGTAAAGATTCCAGTACAGCTTGATAGATATTATGCGGTTTTTTCAGCAATTGAGGCCATTGTTCTATCAGTGTATTAATAATACCAAAGGTCTTTGCGGGTAATTCCTTATTATGGACATAGTTTGCTGAGATAATTAATTGAATAATGGGTTGCTCTGAGCATATACTGCTTAGACTCATTTCAAAATGTTCAAAAATATATAATATTTCCGAATGCCTCTCATGAGCAATAAGTAACATTAAGATTTCTTTTATGTCGCTGAGAGGAAGAGAATTGTCTTGAATATAATCCATACAACTTTTGAACATCTGCCATGTTTCCGGATGTCTTTCTTGAGCAATGAGAATCACCAAGATTTTTTTTATTTCTCTGAAAGAAAGAGGTTTATCTTGGATATAGGCTGTAAAATCAGGATAGGTAGAAGCCATTGAAGCATCAATGAAACCCAGATCATAAGAGCTAACACGGAAAATAAGATAATTATCTGTATAGCTTTCTGTGTCGCTATGCTGATAACTCAGGCAAGTAGAATAGAGCTCCCTAATATCAGTTTTAAATGTTTCAATGCTGGAGTCATGAAGAACATAAGCTTTGTTTGAGTCGAACATGTAAAGTTGACCATCTGTATCTTTCATAAGGCTCATGGAATGATGGCCTACACCGAAAGTTATAAGTTTTCCCGGGTGTATGGCCGCCTTAATGAAGCTTTCAAAGGCAGCAACATCATCTAACTCCAATGGTACGCATGTCGAGTATTCTAACTTTGCTTGTCGGCATTGTGTATCTTCTAGCCAGTTGTGAATGAAGTATGACTGGAATTTGGTTTGACTGATAATGCCTTTATCTAAATCATAGTTTCCTTGATAAAGTAAGATATGGTTTAGAAAGGACTCAAAGCAGATGATTTCTTCAGAGCTTAAGGTATCAGGGGAGCTTAAATCGGCGTCCATAATGCTTTGGTAGCTCCTGAACCACCAAGGCATATCATCCACAGGTTTTCCCGGACGAGGTTGACCAAATAATGTTTGAAGCATGCAATAGCTCCATACGGTGCTTAATGCATGGCAATGTCCTTCATCTAAGCTTTCTATAAGATTTTGACGAGCGATCCTATCAGTAGCGGTTTTGGGTATGGGGGTATACTTTTGCAGGTAAATTTTAAGCTGATCAAGCAGATATCGTTGCGGAACGCTTCTTAACATAAACAGTTTGATTTTTATATAGGATTCCTCTCAGTATAGATAAATTTTAGCGGTAAAAAAGGTTTTTCAAAAATTTAGTTGACAATCAACTATGTCTTCGCCATCGTTTAAGCTGACCAAATTATGAAGGTATCTGTGTGTTTTCTACCATCTGTTCTTTCTGCCACTGTGCCAGCCCGGCATTAGCAATGACAATAATTTTTCGCATCAAAGCCGTTAAGGCGACCATTTTCTTTTTGCCTCTGGCAATCAGTTTTTCATAAAATAATTTGAGAGGTGAGTTGGAACATCTGGCAGCCATGGCTGCTAGAAACAACATGGATTTGATGATGTCTCTGCCATACTGACATCGTCGATAGCGTTTTAGTTTTCCACTCTCATGAGCTTTCGGTGCTACACCTGCCAAAGAGGCTGCCTGTCGACGGTTCATGGTACCTAGCTCAGGCATCATTATCAACAACTCTTGAGCAATGATATCACCAATACCAGGAATGGTTTTTAATATATCTTTACGTGCTGACAAAGTCTGTTCGGATGAGATGAGCTCTTCGATTTGTTGGCTCATGTTTTTAATTTGCTCAGCGATAGCTGCTATCATAGCTTGGCAACTGTTTTTCATGAGCAATGCTTTGGGCGATTGTGCTCTGTTCTTTTCAGCCACCAACATTTGTTTCAAATCCTTACGGCGTTGAATTAAAATGTATAAGTCAGACATATGCTTAGATGCAGGTGTAAAGCAATCTAAGCACTGATGACGCTCAAAACCGTAATAAGCCAATGCTTTAGCATCCAGAGAGTCAGTTTTGGCTGATTGCCCAAATGATAAGATAAAGCTTTTAACTTTGCGTGTATTCGCGCGGTGCACTGCATCTATTATTTTAATAGCACTTTTTATATTATAGTCACACCTCAAATACAGAGAAGGAATTTTAGCCCAAAATGGCATTATACCAATGCTATGTAAGTAAAAATTTTCAGAACCAGGTGATGGGACAAGAAATTTAACCAATGTCTCTTATTTTGTCTATGCTATACCCAGCGCCAGCAATTCCCGCTGAATTTATATATAACCGCATGATTCTATTTGAAATATCTATAAAACTTTGCGAAAAAATTCATTCGAATCGTGGAGCCAAGATTTTTATAGAGTGAAATGCACAACAGCAAAAAAATGTTAAATCTATTTTGACGCCACTATAGCAGTATATCATTGCTCCTATCGATTATTTTTTTGCCGCTTTGTTGAATAAATAGCTGCTTGTAAAAAATTATGGCGCTGGCAAAGAGGCTGCATATTTTATAAGGGTAAAGCAAAGAAACTTGAGTCACTTTTCTGCGTCAAAGATTTGCTTGAAATCTGTGTTTTCCAATCATAGGCTTGAATGTTGTGGTACTGGTGAGCCAAAGACGCCAAGCACACTAAATCAATAATGGTGAGCATTGAAAGATATTTGAGTAAAAAAGCTTTTCTGTATATGATGCATTGTAAATGTATTAAAAGCGCTTAGCGACTCAAACAAGTGCAGTTTTTTTTCTATTCACATTAAATATTCATGATTCAAAGCAAATACACAAAAACCTGGGGGGCTGCGCTTTTAGTGATAGGTACCTCTATGGGGGGGGCGATGCTGGCTTTGCC
>CAYGTQ010000012.1:0-24003 GCA_964352915.1 uncultured Legionellales bacterium | reverse complement strand
CCCCCCGCCCCCCGCTCCGCCCCCCCATGCTGGCTTTGCCCCTGGTCACAATGAATACACCTCTATGGGCTACAGTCATTTGGTTTACTTTGTGTTGGGCGCATATGTTGTTAGGAGCATTGATGCTTTTGGAGATCAATCTCTTGTATCCACAAGACAGTAATTTGGTTTCTATGGCAGGCCATACGTTGGATGTTTGGGGGCGTGGCGCTGCTTGGGTTTTGTATTTATTTCTGCTTTATACTTTATTGTCAGCGTATCTTTCGGTACTGACAGATGTTGCTTACCATGCTCTGCAAAATATAGGAGAGCATAACCCATACTGGGAAACTTTGGGTTTGGCTGTAATTTTTTCTATGGTGGTTTATCATGGCATTGGCCTGGTTGATAACTTCAACCGCCTCTTAATACTGAGCAAGTTGTTATTGTTGCTGTTGTTGGTGCTTGCTTTATGTCCTTTTGTGTCACTAAACCAATGGTCTGAAGGTAGCTTTTACCATGTTGCTGGTGATGGTATGGTGGTAATCACATCCTTTGGTTTTGCCATTGTGATTCCATCTATCCGAAGTTATTTGCAAAGTGATGTCATACAAATCAAACGAGCTGTGGTTTGGGGTAGTTTATGCCCTTTGATAGCTTATCTTCTTTGGTGTGGGGTGATCAAAGGCGTGTTATCTCAACCACTGGGGCGTGAAGGCAGTGTTTCAGCTCTGATTGCCGAGCTATCTCAGCATGTTGAGCTGGTATGGCTTGAAGCCGTGGCTGTTATTTTTATGGTCTTATGTGTGGTGACTTCATTGCTGGGAGTGGCTTTGAGTCTGGCCGATTTTTTGCGTGATGGTTTTAAAGCTGGAGGCATGACTTCATTGAAGCCGGGCTCAGTGGCTGCATTGGTTTTTGTGCCACCTTTGCTTATTAATTTGTTGTACCCCAATCTTTTTATCATGGGGCTATCATTTGCTGGCTATGGGTGCGTGATGATTTTGATTTGGTTACCGTTGGCCATGGTATGGCGTAGCCGGTACCAACAAAAGATATCTCGGGACTACCAGTTATGGGGTGGTAAACCCCTTTTGGGATTGCAGGCTTTGTTTTCAATCGTTGTCTTTATTTGTCATGGGTGGTCATAATCAGTCAGATTTTTTGCTAGATTAAGTGTTGTAGGCGTTTCGTAGAGATTTGGTCATTTTATAACATAGTGCTTTGACGATGTCGTGGCCAATACACAGTTGCGCCTGCAGCTGTTATAAGCTCATCATACCGCAGAGCTTGAGAATGGTGGTTTTTTGCCCAATAATTAATCTATTTAATAAGTGATTGGGGTTTTGGCCGAGTTTGGTATAAAATTCAAAGTATTGGATTAAATTTTAAAAGAGTGCCGGCAGAATAAAATCATAAAAGCACTTGTTAACAGATAATGTACGAAACACCCTACGTAAATGTTCAAAATATTGCCTTCTCGAGGCGTGGCAAGCAGATTTTTGATGATCTGAGTTTGACCATCGCTGCGGGAAAAATTACCGCTATTATGGGCCCCAGCGGTACTGGTAAAACCACCTTGTTGCGCTTGATTGGCGGTGAGTTGTCGCCAGAGCAAGGTCAAATTACGATACAAGAGCATATGGTACACCAAATGTCGCGCCGCGCGCTGTACCGGTTACGCCAGAAGATGGGCATGCTGTTTCAAAGTGCGGCTTTGTTTACCGATCTGAGTGTTTTTGAAAATGTAGCCTTTCCTTACCGGGCGCACACACAGCTTTCGGATTCGGTCATACAAGATTTGGTGGCGATTAAACTTGAAGCCGTAGGTTTGCGTGGAGCGATGATGTTGATGCCTGGTGAGTTGTCTGGAGGCATGGCAAGGCGTGTTGCCTTGGCACGAGCTATGGCACTTGATCCAGAATTGATAATGTACGATGAGCCATTTGCAGGGCAAGATCCCATTTCAAAAGGTGTTTTGCTGAAACTGATCAAACGCTTGCACCAAGCGCTTAAAATGACGTCTATTATCGTTTCTCATGATGTGGTGGAGTGTTTTCAAATCGCGGATCATGTCTACATACTTAATAACGGCGCAGTAGTGGGTTCTGGTGCTCCTGAAGAGCTGTTGAACAGCAGTGAGCCCAGTATAGAGCAATTTCTTCATGGGTATCCTGATGGCGTGTTTCCTTTTCATTATCAAGCCGTCGATATGGCTACGCAATTGCAATTGAACAGGCCGAAGGCGGTGACATCATGATGCTCAGGCAAGCGCAGATAGCATTTATCAAGCTTGGTCGAACCGGCATTTTTTTAGCGATGACGTTGCTGCGTTTGCCTAATGTGCGTAAATTAATGCCACAGCTTTTCAAAGAGATGTATAAGCTTGGCGTTTTATCAGCCCCCGTGATTGCTTTATCGGGCGTGTTCATTGGTCTGGTTCTGGGGATGCAAGGTTATCACGTACTAGTTAAATTTGGTTCAACAGCCAATCTTGGGCAATTGATTGCGTTGAGTGTGGTGCGAGAATTGGGGCCAGTTATGACCGCTTTGTTATTCGCCGGGCGTACAGGTACAGCACTAACAGCAGAGATAGGTTTGATGAAAGCTACTGAGCAACTGTCCAGCATGGAAATGATGGGTGTTGATCCTTTAGGAGAAGTTGTTTATGCCAAATGGTGGGCTGGGGTATTGTCTATGCCATTGTTGTCTATGATCTTTGGCATGGTAGCTATTTGGGGTGGCTACTGGATGGGCGTTTTATGGTTGGGTGTTGATGGCAACATTTTTTGGATTGGTATGCAGCAGGCCGTGGATTTTAGTCACGATGTGCTCAACGGTATTATTAAAAGTGTTGTGTTTGGTATTGCAGTGGTCTGGATTGCAGTATTTCAAGGCTATGATGCTTTTCCTACAGCCAGTGGGGTGTCAGATGCGACTACGCGAACAGTGGTGTATTCAGCTATGGCCATTTTGGCATTGGATTTTATTTTGACCGCGTTATTAATTGGAGGTTGGTAATCAAGATGCAATCACAAAGTATGCAATGGTGGGTTGGCGTTTTTATGTTTGTAGGTGCGATGGCTTTGTTGTTCCTAGCTTATCGAGTCAGCAACTTCGGTTATGGATTGTCAAGTGAAACTTATTCGGTCAGAGCTGAATTTGATAACATTGGCAATCTTCAACTTCGAGCCCCCATTAAAATGGCTGGTGTTAAAATTGGTGAGGTCAGAGACATTACACTTGATCCAAAAACTTACAAAGCTGTGGTGACATTTTTCCTTGAAAAAAAGCACAATCAAATTCCTGAAGATTCTGCTGCCAGCATATTAACAGCGGGCCTCTTAGGTGCCAACTATGTTAGTCTGACTCCTGGGTTCGATGATCATGATTTTCTTGCAGAGGGAGATCTTATGGAAGACACACAATCGGCTTTGATACTTGAAAATATGATAGGGAGATTAATCTTTAGTTTAGCCAACAGCAGCAAACAGCCTGAAGCTGTGAAAACCGAAGAAAAGCAGCCGTGAATAGTGATTATGAACTGAAATTTAATAAATAAAGTGGGAGCATCCATGAACAAGAGTCGAATCTTTGATAAAAAAATTATTTATTGGGTAGCAGCTTTCGGGCTGTTGGGTTTGATGCAAATTGTTCAGGCACAGTCGCCTGTGGCACCTGATGCGCTTTTACGGAACGTTACACAATCGGTGTTGAGTGATCTAGAGAAAAATCAGTCGAGACTTAAGGGAAATACCCGCTTAGCGTATGATGTAGTAAAACATAGATTAGAACCTTACATCGAGCAGGGTGTTGTTGCACGCTCGGTGGTAGGCCGAGAAGGTTGGATAGCTCTCTCACAACAACAAAAAGCACAATTTACCAAAGCAATCACCAAAATGGTCTTAAAAACCTATGCGTCAGCTTTGACCAACTACAAAGGTGAGAATGTTGTGGTTCTACCACTGCGAGGCGAAGTGGACAAAAAGAAAAGAATTCAGGTGTATAGCGTCGTGCAACGAAAATCAGAAGTAGATTTGCCTGTTGTTTATAAGCTTATACTGCGTCAGGATGGATGGCGTATTTATGATGTGAGTGTGGAAGGTGTAAGCTTGCTCAATAGTTTTCGTTCGCAGTTCCGTGAACTATTAAATAAGCATGACTTGGATACTGTGCTTAAAAAAATAAACTCAAAAAATGCTCAATGGTAAAATGACTGCACAAGCACACATATTTTTTGATGACAAACAATGCCTGGTAATGCAAGGTGCATTGACTGTTGATACTGTCAGTGATTTGCTGAAGAAAACCATAGCGCTGTTTGATACACACTTACCAAGTATTGTTGATATGCAGCAAGTCGATAAAGTAGATAGCGCGGGTCTTGTGATGCTTATCCACATGATACGCATAGCACAGATACAGACCCAAAACATCCGCTTTGTGCATGCACCAGAAATGCTATGTGATTTGATACAACTCAGTGGCTTAGAAAAACAAATTAGCCACTATTTTGCCGATTTAGACGTAGGAAATACTTTTACATGAAAGGCAGTGATATCGTACAGAGAATTAAAGGCCATATGGTTGATGCCGTAGTTGAAGTTTACAGTGAAGATAGTTATCATTTTGAAGTTTGTGTCATCAGTGAGGCTTTTTCTGGCTTGAGTGCTGTGAATCGGCAGCGCAAAATTTACTCAATTTTGAATGACGATATCCGATCAGGGGCACTCCATGCTGTCCAACTGACGACACTAACTCCCGCGGAACATAAAGAAGGGATTAATGGATAAATTACTAATTAAAGGCGGCCACCCTTTGGTGGGTGAAGTCAATATTTCTGGTGCGAAAAATGCAGCGCTGCCTATTTTAGCAGGCACTCTTTTAACTGATGCACCTGTGTCACTTTTAAATGTGCCTCATTTGCATGATGTAACCACCACTATGGAGCTTTTGGGGCGAATGGGTATGGTATTGACCATTGATGAAACCATGGCTGTACACGTCGATACCTCAGGCTTGCATTTATTTGAAGCACCTTACGAGCTTGTTAAAACAATGAGAGCTTCTATTTTGGTGCTGGGGCCACTGCTTGCTCGATATCATCAAGCAGATGTGTCCCTGCCTGGTGGTTGTGCCATTGGTAGTCGCCCTGTTGATATGCATATAGATGGCTTGCGTCAAATGGGCGCTGAGATCACTGTTGATAGCGGTTATATACGGGCACGAGCCCCACAAGGTTTAACAGCAGCTGAAATCATATTCAAATCGGTATCGGTGACGGCTACTGAGAATTTGATGATGGGTGCTGCACTTGCTAAGGGTACAACCAAGCTTTACAATTCCGCTAAAGAACCAGAAGTAATTGATTTAGCTGATTTTTTAAATACCATGGGTGCTAAAATCAGTGGTCAAGGCACGGAATGCATTACCATAGAGGGTGTTGCAGGTTTACATGGCGGCACCTATAAAATTATGCCCGATCGCATTGAGGCCGGAACCTATTTAACAGCAGCCGCGATCACTGGGGGTAGAATCAAGGTCAAGCAAGTTTCCCCATCAGTTTTAGATGCAGTTCTTACAACATTAAGTCAAGCCGGAGCACACATAGAGGCAGGCTCTGATTGGATTGAGCTGAATATGACAAACAGACGGCCGCAAGCCGTGAATATAAGCACAGCACCTTATCCTGATTTTCCAACAGATATGCAGGCACAGTTGTTGGCACTCAACTGCATTGCAGAAGGTACCAGCGAGGTAATCGAAAATGTATTTGAAAATCGCTTTATGCACGTACAGGAAATGAATCGTCTGGGTGCAAAAATCAAATTGGAGGGTAACCGTGCTATTTGTACGGGTGTGCCGCAGCTGACAGGTGCGCCTGTAATGGCCACAGATTTACGCGCTTCAGCCAGTTTGGTTTTATCAGGTTTGTCAGCAGTAGGTACAACGGTGATTGACAGGATTTATCATATCGACCGTGGTTATGAGCGAATTGAAGAAAAACTTAAACAGTTGGGCGCCTACATACAAAGAGGCAGCAACTGATCATGCTATCGATGGCCACATTGGTTGATTATCTGGATCAACTGTTGGCTGTTGAGCAGTTTTCTGATTACAGTCCTAATGGTTTACAGATCCAAGGTTCCACAGAAATTGGCTTCATAGTCACAGGTGTGACAGCGTCTCAAGCCCTTTTAGATGCTGCTCTTGCTTATCAACCGCAAGCTATTTTGGTACATCATGGTTATTTTTGGAAAGGCGAGTCGCCACAGATTTTAGGACCAAAGCTAAAGCGCATCAAAACTTTGCTTGATCACAATATCAATTTGCTGGCTTATCATCTGCCGTTAGATACACATGCTATATACGGTAATAATCAACAACTGGCTCAAGTGCTTGAACTTGATGTTGAGAGCTCTCATACATTGCATGGTACGCCGCAGCTTTTGTGGCAAGGTAGGACAAAATCCTCATTATCAGGCGATGAATTTGCACAGCATATTGCGCACTGCCTTGATAGAAAACCATTGCATATCAGCGCAAAACGATCAATCAAAAGGGTAGCGTGGTGCACGGGTGGCGCTCAAGATGGTATTGAAAAAGCGCATGCTTTGGGGGTGGATGCCTATATCACAGGCGAAGTCTCAGAGCGCACCACACATATTGCACGTGAGTTGGATATTCATTTTTATGCAGCAGGCCATCATGCGACAGAGCGCTATGGCGTCAAAGCTTTGGGAGCCCATATCGCAGAGCATTTTTCTATAGAACATCATTTTATTGATATTGATAACCCTGTATAGAGTAACTTATTTTATTTTTATTTAAATTAAGGATGCTGTAAGTATACTGATGTTTATCAAGTGAATAATTTTTAGAATTGATTGTTCTCAAGAAATGATGCTGCGGTCTAATTTATAGAAAATTTTTTATCTGATAAAATAATACAGTCTATTGCAGATGAAAATAATGTGTCAGAAACTTTTTTTGTCATTAAGAAATGAAAGGTATGAAATACGTTGGTGCCCCCTGTGGTTAATGAGGTTCAACATGTGTAGACATGTTACGCTTGCTTTAGTTTATGTTGTTTTCAATTTTCTTGAAAAAGAAATTGACAAAATTACCTTTGAATCAAAGAGTGGTCTCCTGTACATTAAATAAACCAATTGATAGCTCAACTACTCAGGTTGAAATTAAAAGCAAGCATTACTATGCTCATATGGAAAAGCAGCAACGCAGCACGCCGGAAATTACTGGTTAGCTGGTGTGGTTTTTAGACTGCTTGGAGCAGTCTATTTCGAGCACAGAAACAACGCTTAGCTAGGACACAGCTTGGGGTAAAAGCAATCAGAAGCCAGTTAATGAGCGCCAACAGCTTATCATCAATCGTATGTTTGAAAATGATTTCAAAGGGCATATGAATACGTCAAAATATGCCAAGCTGGCTAAGTGTTTAAATGACACAACGCTACGTGATATTCGGGGTTTAAAAAAAGAGATACCTTCATTCAGAATCCTGGTGTAGGACGTAGCACAAGTTACAGGCTGCCTGATCAGGTTGAATAGTTGTGTTCTCACAATAGTGCAATTTATTTTTTAAGATGATGTAAAGCATTTCTTGGTAAAACTAACAAGGCATCAGAGACGCGTTTGACCATGCCATGCTTTAATGCCTCGTTTTTATCTCCAACAGGTGCATTGACAATTTTTCCGTTATAATATAGTGCAGATGATCCACCACCATCAAGGTTGAGAGCCCAGTGGCAGTCATATTGTTGCATGATCCCAGTCAATTGAGCTAAAGTAACCCCTGATTGAGGTTGGCTATCTTTTTTCTGTATAAGCTTAGACACAGCTTCCAGGGTCATGTTTATAATTTCTGATGGTGGGTAGCCCTGTTGGTGTAACCATAAATTAATATCTTTAATAGAGCTTTCTTGGTTTAAAGAAGGTTTCGCATCTACCAAAACCCATACCCATTGGCCACAGGTATTTATGCCAAGAGCAGAGCGTGCGTGAGGCTGATGGATGAATCCAGAATTCAGCTGCTCTTTCTCAAGCTCCATCACTTTCCCATCAGCAATCAAAAGGCCAGCGCCACCCACAATGTTTGGCATTGCTTGCCAATCAAGAGGCGAGGATGAATTTTTTGGTGAAAATCTAGGTTTAATTTCTATGGATGTATTGAGTGTGAGGGTATTTTTCAAGCCATCAAAACGCTCTTGGGTCATCGAGAGGCAAAAGCTGGCTTCAGGTATGGTGGTGTTGCCCAAAGCGTGAATCGCTAGGATCCGATATTTTTCATCACAGATGATATCGATGTGTCCTGGTGGTGATAGGGTGGTTCGATGAAAAGAAGGGCTGTAATAAATAATTTCATCACCTAGTGGTGCGCGATTGACACCATCGATGGTGATATGTTGTTGGCCAGCTTTTGCAATCAGCTGGGTCTCTAGTTGTGCAAAAAGTCTTTGATGTTTGTTCCAGCCTAAGGCTCCACGTGGTTTTTTAGGTAGACCAAACCACTCTCCAGCAATTTTTAAAATGCCCGAAGGTTGCCCATCATAAGTGCCCCCTATCTCAAAAAAACCAGCATTGATCGCAGCCACAGCATGGTTGCGTTGAGCTATCGATTGGACAGATTCTCTGCCAATACCGGTATTCAGGGCTCGAGCTGGCTTAATTTGATAAAAAGCAGGATCGATGGTCATCACATGCACGACTTGGTTGTGATGAGTGGTTTTTTGATAAGCAAGCGTTTGATGGGTGACACAAGTGGACTCAGAAGAACTCAGGTTTGAGCTTAATAGGCTGCTTAGAAGTACCAGAAGTTTTTTTTTCATAACCATTAATTTTTATAGTTCTCGATGAAAATCGAGCAAAGCATGATGTGGGTACGCCAACACACTTTACTCAAGAGCATGGCATTCAACCACTGCTGTTATCACAATGCCACACGTTGCATGAACCTGAACTGTGAAGTATCACTTCTTTGTAATGTATGGGCATCAGAGACGGTTTTCTCCAAAGTCAGCATGGGAATATTGTTTGCAGATAGCACAATCCGTGCATTATGAGATGGTTCTGAGAATGTGCGCATGAACCTTATCACTGCAGTTGGCCAATCAAGACATTGCGTGGCCAATGCAGTTTTGGCTGAGCTTGATGGTAAGAGAGTTTCAGTAATGTCAATGTAGTAGCTATCTTTTGCAGGTTGTTGTGGGGTGAGTCTGAATATGTGTGCGTTGTTTGAGACGGCAGTATAATTTGTTGAAGCGTCGGGACTTATAGATAAGGTTAATGCTATTGAATCAATGAGATCAGGGCGCTTCCAGTAAACGCGGTGTATTTCCTGCGGCTCATAGTCAATAATAATACTTCTTCCCGCCGGAAGGAGGACAGTGTTTTGAGGTATTAGAGATTTACCCGTGGTTTTTCTGTACATGGTAGCAACGGTTTTTAGTCGCAAGGTGCACGAACTGTGGTTATTGTAATGGATGCAAAGAGCAAAACTCTGGCTGCATAACAGGGTACTCAAGCAAATAACTAAGAGACAGCTTACTCGTTTCATTCTGATAACTCATGATGCTTTGATTGATTAGGATTATATCATCCTGTTTTAGTTGGTACTATTTTATTTGCTGTGAATATCAGAAATTCAACTGGGCCTAGATGTTATAATGCTATGATATTACATGGAATTTTTTAGATTTAAAGTAAAAATGACACCTATATTTAAGTGGCTATGCATGATTTAATTTTAACAATAAAGATAGCATAGAGCTCAAATTCATGGGGCTATAGAGGCTCTATTGGTTGATTAGGCTGTGATCTTTAATGTACCGATCATGGAGAATGACCTAAAATATGAGCTCGCACAAAATAAAAACAGGCAGCAAGCACACCAGAGCGTAATCTTTGGTGTAAGGTTCAGGTGGTGGCGCACCAAAGTGATTAGCGCCTTCATTACCACGCTTGCATAGAATGATGAGTAGCCATAATTGGCCCAGAACGGGTATAAAGCACAGCAATACCCACCATCCGCTGAAGTCAAAATCATGCAGCCTCTCAATATGGATCATAATGATTTGGATACAAGCAAATAAAATAGCTAAAATCCCAGCCAAAGAGAGCAGCATTGACAACTCAGCAGGCAGGCTGTTGTTGAATAGAGCGAGCATGCGCACTGCATAGATTAAAACGCTCCAAAAACAAAACAGCCCTAAATGTCGAATACGTGCCAGTCTCATTAGGATTTCAATATTACGTAAAAGGCATTGCTGCCACGGACGATACGAATCAGCATTTTATCGTTGGCTGATTGGGTAGCTTCTCGCAATGCTTTGATGGTATGTATGGCTTGCTTGCCAATGCCTACAATGATATCTCCAGGTAAAACTCCGGCTAGATGCCCAGGGCTGTCTTCGCGTAGCCCTATAATTTTAATGCCTTTGATGGTACCGTGAATGAAAGAGTCTTCAACCGTGTCTTCCAAGGTCATGCCAAATAAGAAGCGTTGCTCTTTTTCAACTTCATTTTGATGAGTTTGAAATTCAGTAATCCGCGCGGATAGAACCAAAGGTTTGTTGTCACGCACAACATTGAGCGATACTTTGCTGTTATAGCGCAGCATTCCAATGATGTTTCTGACATCTGATGAATCATTCACTGCTTCATCGTTGATAGCTGTGATGATATCACCTATCTGTACGCCAGCTTTTGCAGCAGGTGAGCCAGGATTAATCTGGGTCACAATGGCGCCTTCAACGTGAGGATTTTTGATAATTTCAGCCAGTTCAGGAGTGACGGGTTGCACGATCACACCCATGTAACCGCGCCGAATGGAGCCAAATTCTATCAGCTGCTCCATAATGCGTTTGGCCATATTAATAGGTACTGCAAAGCTGATCCCAATATTGCCTGGCGCTGCACCGTAAGGGACGAGCAGAGCTGTCGTGATACCCACCAGCTTGCCATCTGTGGTAAACAAGCCACCACCTGAGTTGCCAGGATTGATGGCAGCATCGGTTTGGATAAAGTTATCGTAACCATCGCTCTTAATGTCATTACGATGTTTTGCACTAACAATGCCTAAGCTGACCGATTGATGTTTACCTAATGTGTTGAGCTTAAATGGGTTGCCAACCGCCATGACAAAATCACCAACATCGAGTTTGTTAGAATCACCTAGAGTGATTTGTTGTAATTTTTCAGCGTCAATTTTTACAACAGCGATATCAGTGGCTTCATCGCTGCCAATGATTTTTGCTTTGAACTGACGACCATCGTGTAAGGTCACCATGACTTTTTTAGCGTACTTGAGCAAATGCGCGTTGGTAAGAATAAACCCCTTTTCTGGTGACATAATCACGCCTGAGCCACCTGCAGAAAATGGTTTCGTGGGCATTGGAGTCATTGAGGGATCGGGTACATTTTCTTGGTCAGTAGCTCCAGCAATCAAAGGTACTTCGCCTTGAACGGACAAATTGACCACTAAAGGCGTTACTTGTTTGACAACATGAGACAAACTGGGGATAACAGGTACATTGCTGTAGGCAATGATAGGAAAAAAGCATAACAATAAGCTTAGACGAACGGATGACATAGCCAATACCTCTTGAATGGGTTGAGCCACCATGCTAGCAGAAATTGTACATGTTTACCAGCTAAGATAAATACTGGATGCTAAGGCATACTAGTTGATTATTAGCCTTTTTGGCGACAAGAACATGGATCCCTCAGGCCTTGCTCTCACAATCTGCTATGATTCAGAATAGATTCTTTAAACAAAAAAATCTACACTTATGATGCAAGTGAAACAAGCTTTAAGGTGTGCAACTTATATGCATGCTCAGCCGGCTCTGGGTTACCTGCATGTGTTGTATTCTGATGACGATAACTTCAGAATGCAGCTGCTTGATCAAGCCATCGAAGAGTTCTTACAGTTCCATGTGGATAAAAATATCCCTTTGAAAGGGCTTCCTCAGGAATTGCGCAGTCATCATGCTGATAGGCCGACACTAGCGCTTGAGAGTACAAGGGTTCTTATGCATGGTGTGCTAAAAACAAAGGATTTTAAATCGTTGCGAGCATTCAACGATAGATACTATGATTTAAATGCAGCTATGGAATTTCAGGCAACAACATTGGTAGACAAAGATTTAGATTATTATCAAATATTGTTTGATAGGATCCAGCTGTTGCGAACCTTTGAAACAACTCCAGAAACAAAGCAAGCAGGTCAGTTTTTTGAGCAAGTGGCTATATTCGTTTCTGGTTTGGCTCCAAGTCAATTCGATGATTTTTTGAAGTCCAATGTGCATATGAGCCTTCGTTTAACGCCAGCGGTACTCATCATGGCTGTGGGCGATCGGGCGCTTGAATTGCCTGTCCCTAAAGCGCTAATGGATGATATCAATCTTCATAATCCAGAGGCCAGTGAACTTCTTGCTGTTATTCGAGAGAAATTTTGTTTGCCAAAACAACTTCAAGCCGCCGGCATTCAGGATTCTGAAATTTTTACTAGAAATGCGAAGCTGTATAAAGTAGCTGTTGACTTTAAATTTCTGCTTTTATCGCTTAAGCAGAATGCCCAATTGTTGGATACAAAACAACAAGAAGTAGAACAATGGTTACATACACTTAATGAAATCATCGCTGGTCGCCCCTCTGCAGTGAAAGATTTTAGAGCCATATTAGAAAAATTTCACGGATTCGAGCAAGATTTTGTCAAAAATAATACAGCAGAATTAAAAGAGCAACTCGAAAGCTGTTTGAGGCATGTCAAGAGGCCCACTTTCCTGTTTGGCGATCTGTGCTAAATAGGATGGTGCATTCATTGCAAGCGACACTCATCAGATGGGGGCGAAGTGTAAAGAACTTTTTTAACCAAACATCATCTCAAGCCAGCGTCAGCTTGGGTGTGAATACAGGCAATATAGAGGAAAGTGTGGATAGAGCCGATGCGAGCGCGCCTAAGGCTGTCACAGAAAAATCCTTATATATGAGTTCATTGGCTCAGCCTGAAAGTTCTAAGAGCACAGTTAATGATCCGCAGCAAGCAGCCAAACGGGCTTTTCTAGCTAGGCTTGAACGCATTTTGAAGCTGAGGCATGCGGCAACATCTCAGGAAGATCATACCGAAGAGCCTGAGGCACGTATTGATGCTGAAAAAAAAAGTCGGTCACAACCGTGATGCTTGGTATAATTACGATACGACAAAGTCGCTTGGTGTTAACAACAATCATGTGTATTAGCCCAAACTTAATCTGACAATAATCATGTCTGATAAATAGCAACTTTCAGATTACGTCAGAGCTTTTACAGTTAATCAGAAATTATTATTTGTGACTTGTGTTGATTATTAAGAAATGGCACCTAATTATTGGTGATAATTTTCCTGTCAAATACCGTTCACTAAAAGCGGGCAATCACCACTATGATGTTGGTTCTATCCATGCCAAGGTGGCTATGTTGCCAGTGAGGCCATCTCGCCTGAAAGAAAAAAATCGCTCAGGCTCGCTGTAAGTACAATGCGGGCTGATAAAAATATGCTCAAGGCCTGCTTGTTGTAATTGCCATACAGCAATGTCTTTGATATCAAGCAGCCAATGGGTCTCATCTGTATGTTTGAAGCAACGCTTAAGTTCTGTTGCCAGGGAGGTAAAGGCTTCAAAAACATCTTTTTGTACTTCATACTTTGTTTGACTGATCCCAGGGCCTATCCAGACCATCAGCTCAGCAGCACTGGATTGAAAAAAAGAAAGCGCTGTGCTGACTATCCCTCGATGTAGGCCACGCCAACCCGCATGCAATACAGCCAACTCATTACCTTGTACATTGGTGATCACAATGGGTAGGCAATCTGCTGTTCGAGCCACCAGCACGGTGTTAGGTTCTGTCGTGTAGGCTCCATCAGCCTCTTCAATATCTTTCTGGGGCATAAGCAGCACACGACTGCTGTGTTGCTGTTTAAGCCAATGAGGTGGTGCGGGTAGCTTTAGAGTTTCGCTTAGACGCCTTTGATTTTCAGCAACCAAATCTGGTGAGTCTCCTTTGGGCTTAGCACCCAAATTCAAAGATTGATAACACCCGGCGCTGACGCCTCCCTGGCGTAGTGTGGTGTGTGCTTGAATGTGAGGAGGTTTTGGCTGCCAATTTGGTTGAATGGTCGCAATGTGCTGGGTCATTGCTGCTCCATATGATGTTGTTTGTCTTCTTGCAGCAAATGGAGGAGACGCTGCAAATCATCAGGCAAAGTAGCTTTTAAATCAAGTTCAGTACCAGTGATGGGGTGAGAGAACTTCAGTTGCGCAGCATGCAGGGCTTGGCGACAAAATTTTTGTAATGTGGTTCTTAAAGCATCATCAGCACCACGTGGCAAATGTGGGCGGTAGCCATAGGTTCTGTCACCCACAATAGCGTGATGAATAGAGCGCATGTGCACACGAATTTGATGTGTTCTACCGGATTCTAGTATTAACTTTAGCCTTGTATGCAGGCGAAAACGTTCTTGTACACGATAGTGGGTGACGGCAGGTTTTCCTTGGGGATGGATCTGCATCTGAGTGCGGCGTTGCTGATCGCGGGCAATAGGTGCATCCACGGTGCCCCCAGCTATTAATTCGCCACAGACCAAAGCAGTATAATGGCGTGAAATTTCTCGATTTTGCATAGCTAACACCAAGTGTTGGCGAGCAGGTAGGGTTTTGGCCACAATCAACAAACCTGAAGTGTCTTTATCCAGACGATGAATGATACCAGCACGAGGCAAGGTCTCCAATGAAGGGGCATGGTGCAGCAGGCCATTGAGTAAAGTACCTTCCCAATTACCAGCTCCAGGATGTACCACGAGTCCAGGTGGTTTGTTAATAACCATCAGGTGCTCATCTTCATAGACAACAGCTAGTGGCATCTCACAGGCTTTTTGGGTATGCTCAGCACGAACGGATAAAAGAGGTTGAATAACAACAGTTTCACCGCCAGATACCTTGTAGCGCGGTATCAATGTGGCTCCATTCATACGAATGTGCCCATTTTTCAGCCAAACC
The DNA here is from genome assembly GCA_964352915.1 of uncultured Legionellales bacterium. Classification (GTDB taxonomy): domain Bacteria; phylum Pseudomonadota; class Gammaproteobacteria; order PIVX01; family PIVX01; genus CAYGTQ01. Next base: position 8,971 of record CAYGTQ010000012.1, on the reverse strand, counting down.
TGCAGTTGACTGCGTGAATACTGTGGCAACAGTTGAGCCAAAACTCGGTCAAGGCGTTGATTGGTGCTCTCTTCGGGAATATTTATGGTAAACTGGTATTGTTCATTCATCTTTTTTACAATTCACACAAAATTAATGATGGCTAGGTAGGAATTTATGACATATTACCATATTGTTTCTTTATTAACCATAGCGGCGCTCCTGCTCGGTGGTTGTGGCAAAAAACTGGATGAAGAAGATCCCTACCAAGGTACCACAGAAAAAGCTTTGTTCGCAAAAGCCCAACAGTCTATGATGCATCGTGATTTTGATGATGCTATCAAGATGTTTGAATCTTTTGATGTGCAGTATCCTCTTAGTTTGAATGCACCGCAGGCCTTGATGGAATACATTTATGCTCAGTTTAAGCTGGGTGAGTATGACATCATGCAGGCCGCCGCTGATCGGTTTATTCGGCTTTATCCTTACGCCCGGCATGTGGATTATGTGTATTACATTAAAGGTGTCGCTGCTACCATGACCAAACGCAGCTTCTTTGATCGTTATTTTGCCGTGAATATTGCTTATCGCGATGGCACTTTTATGAGTCAGGCCTATGACGATTTTGCAACTTTGGTTAAAAGATTTCCTCGCAGTGTCTATGCACCAGATACTAGGCGTCGCATGATATATATCCGAAACTTGCTTGCTGAGGCTGAGATTGTGGCAGCAGAGCAGTATTTAAAACAGTCTGCTTACGTGGCTGCTGCCAACCGTGCTATGTACGTGGTTCAAACTTTTGTACAAGCACCACAAGTTGAGCGTGCGTTGGAAATCTTGATTATGGCCAACCGTGAGCTGGGTTTAGACGCAGAAGCACGCTCTGCTGAAAAGATTTTAAAGCTGAATTTTGCTAAATCATCTTTCCTTAAATCGTAGAGCACCAAGGTTATGTGACCTTTTTTGCTGACATCAGCTTTTGTTGACTACACTTACAGACAAGGGTGTTTTAATGAGAGCTTTTGTCCGTGGAAAGTCTGGCTATTAATGGACAAATATTACCAGCTTCTTTTCGCTGTTATACCCACCGTATCTTTGCGAGCTATCGCTTATTATTGATCATAGGATTAAGCGCTGCATTTTTTGTTCAGCTTCCTGTCAGTCAAATAGGTCTGTTTACGCCTGACTTATATCGGTTAGTGATTGTTTTATATTTGTTATTTTCTATACAGGGATTCATATCGGTTTGGTTTGACTTAGGCAAGCACAGTGGTTACTTGGGGGGATGCGTCACTTTAGATTTGATATTTTTGACATTAATTATCTACGCCAGTGGTGGTGTGGACTCAGGTTTAACAGTTCTTTATAACGTGGTGATTATTTTTTGTGGCATTTTGCTGCCAGTACGTATGGCCTTATTTTTTGCGTCATTTGCCAGTCTGCTTTTTATGTTACAGCAGGCTTTCTTTACTTATTATTACTATTTGTCATGGAATAGTATGATTCAAGTGGGCATTCACAGCACATCATTTTTGCTGATGGCTGTGCTCACAACACTTTTGATGTATCGTCTTGGTCGTCACGAAATAGCATTATCACACCATAGTCGTAATATCCAGCACCTGGAAGCATTGAATAAGCATATTGTTCAGCGACTGAAAAGTGCTGTGTTTCTTGTTGATAGTCAATGGCGTATCAATCCATTGAACCATGCTGCTTACTTAATATTTGGTGAGAGAATTTATCCAGCAAACTTAAATGCATTGGCACCTGATTTGTATGCGCGAGTTTTTGATTGGCTGCACAATGGTATGGATGCTGACTCAACACCCTTTCATATCCATGAAGAAGGCCCTTTGTTGGTGCAGCATTGTTACCATGTTGATAATGGTGGTGATCGCGTCATTTTGCTGTTTTTAGATGAAATGACAGATACTTTACAAAGAGCTCAGCAATTGAAGTTAGCTTCTCTGGGACGATTAACTGCAAGTATTGCTCATGAATTAAGAAATCCTCTGGGCGCCATCAGTCATGCGGGTCAATTATTAAATGAATCATTACACCTTAATAAAGAAGAAAAAAGTTTAATTCGAATTATTGGACAGCAATCCAAGCGTATGAATGAAGTGATTAAAAATGTATTGCAGTTATCGCGGCGTCATCATTCCGCTATGGAAATTTTGAATATTAACACGTGGCTTCCAGAGTTTGTAGAATCCTTTCGAACTACTGAGCCTGAGTTGATTTCTGTAGAATTGGATATCCCTGAAAAAGAGGTGTGTGTTTTTTTTGATAGTCAGGAGTTGTATCAAGTGGTATCTAATTTATCAACCAATGGTTTGCGCTACAGTCGGCAGGCAACAGGATCTGCTAAAATTAAAATAAAAGTAGGCTGGTTGACTGAAAGGCCTCAGGCGTACCTTGATGTAATTGATTACGGTCAAGGGGTCAGGCCTGCTGTCTTAGATTATGTGTTCGAGCCTTTTTTTTCTACTGAGAGAAATGAAGGGACCGGTCTTGGTTTATATATTGCAAAAGAGCTGTGTGAAGCTAATCAAGCTATGCTGGTTTATCAGCGTCGTTTTGGCTATACCTGCTTTCGAATACGGTTTCAAATGGATAAAATGAGCACCCTCACATCATGAATCAATTTAAGGTACTGGTTGTTGATGATGAGCCAGATATTCTGTCATTGCTTGCCATCACATTGAAAAAAATGGGTCTAAAAAGCTACTGCTGTGGCTGCCTTGCTGCAGCCAAAGCTTTGCTTCGAGAGCATAAATTTGCTTTGTGCCTAGTTGATATGCAGTTATCAGATGGTGATGGGATGGAGTTGGTTCATTACATTCAAAAGCATCATACTGAGCTGCCTGTGGCCATCATCACTGCTTATGGTAATGTTGAAGGAGCAGTATGCGCACTTAAAGCAGGGGCTTTTGATTATGTATCGAAGCCTGTTGATTTACAAATTCTTCGTGGGTTAGTAAAAACCGCACTTAAATTGCAGGATTCACAAAATGAATTGACAACGGCTCAATCCAGGCTGGTTGGCCACTCAACTGCAATGAAAGCGCTTCGAGATACCATCAGCAAAGTATCAAGAAGCCAGGCTCCTGTATTGCTTAACGGTCCTTCAGGTGTAGGAAAAGAATTGGTAGCCAGATTGATCCATGAGCAAAGCCCACGAGCACAAATGAGCTATGTTCCTGTCAATTGTGGCGCCATTCCTGCCGAGTTAATGGAGAGTGAGTTTTTTGGCCACATCAAAGGTAGTTTTACAGGAGCCATGCATGATAAACAGGGCTTATTCCAAGCCGCGCATGGCGGCACTTTATTTTTAGATGAAGTGGCCGATTTACCCATAGGTATGCAAGTAAAATTGTTGCGAGCTGTACAAGAAAAAGCGATTAAACCAGTGGGAGGGACTTCAGAGCTGCCCGTTGATGTAAGAATCATCAGTGCAACACATAAAGAGTTAAACCAATTGGTAGCTGATGGTGCATTTCGTCAAGATCTCTATTATCGGATTAATGTTATTGAGGTTTTGGTACCGTCTTTAGCAGAGCGAAGGCAAGATATCCCACTGCTGGTTGAACATATTCTAAAACGCATTGCTTCTGATCAGAATAAGCCTTTGCTCGCATTGCATGGTGAGGGTTTAAGCAAGTTACAGAATTATACATTTCCAGGCAATATTCGTGAGTTGGAAAATATTTTAGAGCGTGCAGCAGCATTGTCTGAAGAGCCAGTTATTCAATCCGAATATGTGCAGCTTCCTGTCACTTGCTATGGCTATGAGGATAGTGCTGAAAATGAGCTCACCAGCGATTCTTTTGCCTTGGATAATTATTTGGTCAATAAAGAGAAAGAAGCCATTTTACAGGCTTTAGAACAACATCGCTGGAACAAGACCCAGGCTGCTAAAGCACTGGGTTTGACTTTTCGAGCACTTCGCTATCGCTTACAAAAATTGGGTTTAGACTGAGCTTTGAGCATTGCAATGTAAGCATCGAATGCTTATAGTCTTGCAACAGAGATCATAGATTTCGGCTTGTCCAATGGTATTACGCGGTCAACTTGTTGCAATTATATGTGGTGTGTTAGGCATTGTAGGTCTATTTTATAGTCTATGGCAATTATCGACATCATTGTTTGCTGCGTTGATTCTAGCCTATATCACTTATCCATGGGTTGATCGATTATCGAAACTGGGCATGCCTATAGGGATTTGGGTGTGCTTGGGCTTTTTATGCGTGATGATAGCTGCTTTTTTAGCCAGTGCTGTTTTGCTCCCCATACTGATTCGAGACTTGCATCAATTGCTTCAGCTGTTATTTGAACAGTTGAATAGTTTTTACCTATGGGGCGCCAGCACAATTCAAAAGTGGGGGCTGCCAGTTGTCAATGAGACTTCCAGCATGTCAGAAGTATGGCTTAAATCATTGCCTTCTATCAATGGTGCAAGCGTCTCATGGTTGTTACCTTTATTTAAAAAAGGGTTATTGGGTTTCTCAAGCATATTTCTGCTGGTTTTTTCATTATGCCTGTTCCCGGTTCTTTATTATTATATGCTGACAGCGCATCAACAATTGTACACTGGGTTTATTCAACTGTTTCCTCTCCGCTATCAGACCAGCGTAGCTATATTCTTGAAGGACAGTCATCTTATATTTTCCAATTATTTTCGTGGTCAATTAAGCATCTTGTGGTTGTTGTCTTTGTATTATGGTCTTGGATTATGGGCATTGAGCATTAAAGGAGGCTTTTTTATAGGTCTAATGACAGGGTTTTTAAACTTAATTCCTTATGTTGGTGTGGTTTTAGGATTTTGTTTATCTATTTTGATGTTGGCTGTGGATTTTTCTTGGTTCAACGCATCTATGATTGTTGTGATTTTTATATGTGGGCATGTATTAGAACAATTTATTTTAATTCCCTATCTGATAGGGGAACGCTTACAGCTCTCAGCTTTTGAAATGCTGTTGGCTATTTTATTAGGAGGCCATTTATTGGGCTTGTTAGGTATGATCGTCATTTTACCGATCACAGCTGTGTTAAAGCGTTTAATGGTGATGATTCTTCGTGACTATCGGTACAGTGATTTTTATAGGAAAACTGTTGAATAACCAAACTAAAGACAAGCATATGAATGCTTTACAAGCCATGGGGATTGTCAAATGGCAGCTGCGGGCACCGTTTTCTTCCGAGTTGGTTTCTGGCACCAATGCCACAATGCATGATGATTCATGGGTGCAACTGCGTGAACGCATTAGCCAGTGCCAAGCTTGTGAGTTGCATCAAGGGCGGACACAAACTGTTTTTGGTGTAGGGCATGAGAAAGCTCGATTGCTTATTGTGGGTGAGGCTCCTGGATATTATGAGGATAAGCAAGGAGAGCCTTTTGTAGGGCGTGCGGGGCAATTACTCAACGCCATGCTTAAGGCCATTGGCCTTGAGCGGCAGCAAGTATTTATCACCAATGTTCTAAAATGTCGCCCACCTGCCAATCGTGACCCTCAAGGATCTGAAGTACAGCAATGCACGCCTTTTCTTGATCAGCAGATTGCTCACATTAAGCCACAGCTGATTGTTGCTTTAGGCCGGCATGCTGCGCATTACTTATTAAATACAGACCAGACTTTAGCAAAACTTAGACAGGCTGATCACCGCTTTCAAGAAGAGACACCTTTGGTTGTGACATACCATCCAGCTTATTTGCTGCGAAACCCAAAAGACAAAGCCAAAGCTTACCTCGACTGGTGCCATATTGCTTCACAGTTGCAGCATGCTGGTAATGAACTAAACTAAATATTGGGCACGTAATTTTTTCAGAGGATTATCTAGTGAAGTATTGGCATGGAGTAACTCTTATCGAGATTATGGTGGCTTTGGCCATTGTAGCGATTTTGATGCTGGTAGCAGTGCCAGGATTCCAGTCTATGATTCAAAATAATCGTGCGTTGACGTTATCATCAGATTTTGTCAGTGCACTTAACTACGCGCGTTCCGAAGCCATACGACGTGGCCAATTTGTCAGCGTGTGCCCAGCAACAGACACAGATTATGATACTTGTGGAGCGGCAACTCAATGGGTTAATGGTTGGTTGGTATTTGTTGATCCTGACGCCAATGGTGTTTTAGCAAATACGGCTGATCGCCTATCAGTACATGATGCTTTTGCTGCAGGGACTGTTATCAGCACCAGCAGCTCAGCAATTACTTTTGCTGCAACTGGCATGGCCAACAGTGGCCAGTCTACGTTTAACTTATCTGCTACGGGTTGTTCAGGTCAGCATGGTAGGGTGGTTGTTTTAAGCGAAGTTGGTAGCACAACAGTAGCCACCACAGCTTGTAGCTAAAGCTTTAGATTAAAGTCAGAATTTTATTTTGTGTCAACTCTGATTTTGACATGTAATAACTAGCTGCCAATCGCTGAATTGGATTTATAGACATGAGCCGACAAGCTTCTTGAGACCATAAGTAATTAAGTATCTCTGTTATTCTTTCATTTTTTCTGCAAAAATTTAGAAGAACTTTACAGAAATTAGTGACAATTAATTTTTGGAGCTGTATTTGGAGCTCCCCCCGATAGCTTTTCAGTAGAATTCTCGTTATTACTTTGTTGCTTAAATTCAGCATAAAATACAAGATTTTTTTAAATAATACATCCATAAGAATGAGATATGCTCTTAAAAATCAAGTTGGGTATCATAAGAGCAATCATAGAAAAGACATTAATTCGCTTCCAATTAATATGTTACATTTCATATGGTATGAGTAGTGGTTACCTAGTGTATAAACTATTCTTATGAGTGCATTAACTTTTTATCGGGTCATGTTCTTAAGGTTTTTTAGATAGATCGATTTAGTGAAGTTTACTGCATTTCTCTAAATAAATGATCTATGCCTGACATAATATGATGGACAGAAGCTGATTACATTCAGCCAGCTCGGACAGTGCTGTGACAGTTATGATTGCAAGGTTTGCTGTGATGGGTGGTGATAGTGTGGCTGGTAGAACTGAATATCAATAATGACAAGGTGCAGGTATTGAATCAATACCTCCTCGCATGACTTGTATTTAAATTGACCACATACAGAGTAAGACCAGATATGGGATTATTTGTATACCGTAAAACTCTGGATGAGAATTGACAGCAGTAGTAAAATGATTAGACAATAGAGGTTCTATGTTTAAATCTGAGCAAATTTAAGTCTCTGCAGAAAAATATGTTAAATAAAAAGCCAATTTACCATTTTATTATAGCTTTGCTTGCTGTTACTGTTATAGCTGGATGTGGAAGCGATGGCTCTTATCAAGCCTTTATCAGTCATCCTGAGCGCCTGCAGTCTCTTTTTAAGGACTGCCAGATTGAAGCAGCTTCAAGTTTTTCTAAAAGAGGAGAGCTGTGTGCTTTGGTGCAGCAGGTCGAGGATCCTGAGCAATTAAAATTGGCTGTTTTTAAACCAGAACAATTTGGTAAGAAAATTTTAGCTGTTCAAAGTGATGTGGTTAAACTTAAGCAATGCTTTGAAGCAAGTGGTGGAGAAGGCTGCCCAGCAACAGATGAAGAACGGCAAAAAGCGCTCGTTCAAGCGAGTAAACGCCTTACCCAATATTTTGCAACACTGCGGTTGCTGCACTTGTTAATTGGACGTTAAGAAAATGAAGATACTGATCAGCAATGATGATGGCGTAAATGCTCCTGGTATTCGTATGTTATCTGAAGCTCTTCAAGCTTTAGCAACAGTATATGTGGTCGCGCCAGATCGTGAGCGCAGTGGGGCCAGTAATGCACTGACGGTCAAACTTCCCTTGAGAATTCATGATGTAGCTCCTCGTGTCTTTGCCGTTGATGGCACACCAACAGATTGTGTGAATTTAGGGATTAACCAATTGATGCCAGGGCCACCAGATTTGGTGGTTTCAGGCATTAACAGCGGTGCGAATCTAGGTGATGATGTTCTGTATTCAGGGACTGTCGCTGCAGCTATTGAGGCTGGTATATTCCAAGTGCCTGCTATGGCTTTTTCCTTGGTAGGCGCAGACGATGGTCAAGGCCACTTTGAAACTGCTGCTTGGGCTGCGACACAGTTGGTTGCGCAATTTAAGAAGCAAGGTTTAGCAAAAAACTCGGTTTTAAACGTCAATGTGCCTAATGTGTCTCAAGATCAAATTCAAGGATTTGCAACCACTCGTCTGGGCTCACGCCACTATGCAGAGCGTACCATAAAGAGCGAAGATCCTATGGGGCGTCCTATTTATTGGATTGGTCCTCCAGGAGCTGAGCAGGATAATGGTGAAGGTACGGACTTCCATGCACTAAGCCAAAATAAAGTGTCTGTGACACCTTTGAAGGTAGATTTTACTCATTACCAACAAATGGATAGCATGAGTCAATGGCTATCTCACATCCCTGACTAAATTTAACTGACTATGCAAATTTTTGGATATATTTACAGCTGGTCTCTTAACTGTGCTAAAAGCAAATGGTCTGTGGCTTTTTTGGTTGTCATAGGTATTGCTGAAGCCATTATTTTTCCTATTCCTCCTGATGTATTATTAACATTAATGTGTTTAGCTCAACCAGAATATGCGTTGCGCTATGCCACCATTTTAACTTTGTCTTCGGCGCTTGGAGGTGTTCTAGGCTATGCTATAGGTGCACTCAGCGCACCATGGGCTCATGCATTAATTAGTTATTTAGGGTTGATGGATAGCTTTGCTCAGCTAAGTGAATGGTTTCTGGTATGGCAATGGTGGGTTATTTTCCTTGCCGGTTTTTCTCCTATTCCTTATAAGCTCTTTACGTTAAGCGCAGGGTTGGTAGGGATTGATTTTTTTGCTTTTGTGACGATTTCATTGTTGAGCCGAGGATTACGGTTTTATTTGGTGGCCCTATTAATTAAACGCTATGGTGAGCCGCTTGAGCGAGTTATATGGCGCTATATTGACATTTTAGGTTGGTCGCTTGTTTTTCTTTTTGCACTC
>CAYGTQ010000011.1:0-30818 GCA_964352915.1 uncultured Legionellales bacterium | reverse complement strand
TGCTCGGAATATACTGTTAACTCTACGGCAAATATATCTTCACCAATTTGTAAACGCACCCAATGTTGGTTAGGTGCTAAATTACGCCAACCAAGCAGAGCTTGCCAAGATGAATTTTTGGTTCTTTGACTCTCTATCTGCCAAATAGCAGCCATGGCAATGAGTTCTAAAGGGGGCTTTTCTATGCTTTTGAGCAAATGTGGTAACTCTTTTTCTAATGTATCAACATAAGTGTTGCCTTGAACAAATAAATCCGATTGAATCAGGGCCTTGAGCAAAGGTAGATTGGTTTTTACACCAGAGACATGGCTTTGGTGCAGCACTTTTTGCATGTTAAGGCGGGCTTGCTCTCGATCCTCACCCCAAGTCACAATTTTGGCAATCATAGGATCGTAATGCCTGGAGACATAGCCAGCAGAGGCAAAGCTAGAATCTATCCTTACTTTTGGGTCTTCATTAGGAAAATAAATGTAGTCAATGGTTCCAGTGCTTGGTAAGAAATTGTTGAAGGGATCCTCGCAGCAAAGTCTGGCTTCCAGCGCATGGCCTTTTACTTGGATTTCTTCCTGTGCTAAAGGCAGTGGTAGTCCTTGTGCGATGATAAACTGCCACGCGACCAGATCAATATTTGTTACCATCTCTGTGACTGGATGCTCAACTTGCAGACGTGTGTTCATTTCCATAAAGTAAAATTTTGAGTTAATTTCATCATACAAAAACTCAATGGTGCCCGCACCATGGTAATTAATGGCTTTGGCTGCTTGAACTGCACAGTTGGCCATGGCTTGGAATTGCTCATCATTAATGCTAGGCGCCGGCGCTTCTTCAATCACTTTTTGTTTACGCCTTTGCAAAGAGCATTCTCTACTGAATAAATGACAAGCATGGCCCTGTTGATCAGCAGCTATTTGAATTTCAATATGGCGAGCTTGCGCAATGAGAGGCTCCAAAAGCAGTTTATCATCAGCAAAACTGGCCATCGCCTCACTTTTTGCTTCTTGGATAGCGTGCTCTAACTCATCGATGTGATGCACCAGACGCATACCTTTACCACCACCGCCTAAGGCTGCCTTAATCAACAAAGGGAAGCCTATTTTTTTAGCTTCAGCTGTGAGACATGTAAGGCCTTGTTCATCACCAAAGTAACCTGGTATGACAGGCACGCCGGCTTTTTGCATCAAAGCTTTGGCATGGCTTTTAGAGCCCATGGCATCAATAGCAGCAGAGCTTGGTCCTATAAAAATAAGATTAGACTGTTCACAAAGCTTGGCGAACTCAGCATTTTCAGCCAGAAAGCCATAGCCTGGATGGATGGCATCAGCCTGGCAGGCTTTAGCTACATCAATAATTTTTTGCATACGAAGGTAGCTTTCCTGGGCTGGGGCGGGACCTATATGATAGCTTTCATCACTGAGCGTTCGATGCAGAGCTTCTCTGTCAGCATCTGAAAATACAGCCACACTTTTGATCCCAGCTGACTGTGTATAACGCAAAATGCGACAGGCAATTTCACCACGGTTAGCAATTAAAACCTTTTTAATCTTTCTAGGGTGATCATTTGTCATCCGGCATACTCCATGGTGCAGGGGATTTGGTTAAAAAGGCTTTTAAGCCAAGCTGCCCCTCTTCAGATGCTCGAATATCTGCAATGTGTGCTGCCAGCTCATCAAGTAATTTAGGCTCATATAAGGCATCACTGACACGATTGACCAATTTTTTTGCTTCGCGCACAGCAAGAGGGGCATTGCCCATGAGCGTTTGGCTCAAATGCTCTGATTGAGACGCCAATTGATCATGTTCAACCACTTGATTGACCAAACCAATGAGCTTAGCGTGCTGTGCATTAAAGACTTCAGCGGTTAAAAATAATTGCTTGGCATGCTTCTCACCTATGGCTTTGATCACATAAGGGCTTATCACCGCTGGTATTAGGCCAATTTTAACTTCGGAGAAACAAAAACGGGTATCAGCAGCAGCTAGTGCAAAATCGCACGCAGCAACCACACCCAGAGCACCACCATAAACAGCACCATGCAACAAAGCTATGGTAGGGTGAGGGCAGTGATAGATCAGCTGCAGCAATACAGATAGTTTTTGGGCATCTTTAAGATTATCCTCTCTGGAGTAATCTGCCATACGTTGCATCCAGCGCAAATCAGCACCTGCTGAAAAATGCTTGCCAGCGCCTTGTAGTTGAATGATTTTTCGGGTTCTTAAGTTATTAATTTCATTGAATACGCTTGCGAGCTTGGCGATCATATCGTCATCAAAAGCATTGCCTACTTCAGGGCGATGAAAGATCACTTGGATCTGAGTATCATGTTCAATGATATGAATTTCATCAAAAGCAGTTATGGCCACAAATCGTCCTTACATCCTAAATACGCCATAGCGTGGTTCTTGGTCCACTGCCTGGTGGCTGCTTGCAGCCAAACCAAGCGCTAGTACTTGCCGAGTATCTTTAGGATCGATGACACCATCGTCCCAAAGACGTGCACTGGCATACACAGCACTTCCCTGATGATCATAACGTTCTCGCATATGGCTCATCATTTCATTGTCTTCTTGCTCAGACCAAGGTTTGCCTTGTTTTATTTTTTTTGCTTTAGTAATTTGTGTGATGACTCGGGCTGCTTGCTCACCACCCATCACCGAAATTTTAGCGTTGGGCCAGCTCCACAAAAAGCGCGAATCATAAGCCCGCCCACACATGGCGTAATTACCAGCGCCATAACTACCTCCTATGATGACAGTGAATTTTGGCACGTGAGCACAAGCTACCGCCGTCACCATTTTTGCACCATGTTTAGCAATACCTTCGGATTCATATTTGCTGCCCACCATGAAGCCCGTAATGTTCTGCAAAAACACTAAAGGGATGTTGCGTTGGCAGCACAGCTGTATAAAATGAGCACCTTTTAGTGCTGACTCTGAAAAAAGGATCCCATTGTTAGCAATGATACCTACAGGATAGCCGTGAATGTGGGCAAACCCACAAACCAGTGTTGTGCCATAAAGCGTTTTAAACTCATTAAATTCAGAGCCATCAACAATACGGGCGATGACTTCTTTAATATCCCAGGGTTTGCGTGAGTCTTTTGGGATGATGCCATAAATGCTTTCTTGTGGGTACAAAGGTTGTGAGGAAGGCTTGAGGGCCCAAGGCGTGGGAGGCACGTAGTTAAAGTCCGCCACAATTTGTCGTGCTATATTTAAAGCCTCACTGTCATCTTGAGCGTAATAGTCAGCAACGCCTGAGGTTTTGCAGTGGACATCAGCACCACCCAGTTCTTCGGCACTGATCACTTCACCTGTGGCCGCTTTCACCAATGGTGGCCCTGCTAAAAAAATGGTGGCTTGCTCTTTAACCATGATGCTTTGATCAGACATTGCTGGAATATAGGCACCACCGGCAGTGCATGAGCCCATCACAATAGCCAGCTGAGGGATTTGCATTTTTGATAAATTTGCTTGATTATAAAAAATACGTCCAAAGTGTAATTTATCAGGAAAAACCTCATCTTGCATAGGAAGATAAGCGCCACCAGAGTCTACTAGATACAAGCAGGGCAGGTTGTTTTGTTGGGCGATCTCTTGGGCTCTTAAATGCTTTTTCACCGTTAAAGGGTAGTAACTGCCGCCTTTTACGGTAGGATCGTTGATAACTACAACACACTCACGCCCAGCTACTCGACCAATACCTGTGATAATGCCGGCAGCTGGTACTGAGTCATCGTAGACTTGATGGGCAGCCAGTGTACTGAACTCTAGGAAAGGACTGCCAGCATCCAGCAAGTGCAGCAAACGCTCTCTTGGTAATAATTTGCCATGATTTAAGTGTCGAAGCTGAGCTTCTTTTGAGCCACCTTGGCTTAGCTTCACCGTGAGTTTGCTAAGCTCGTCAACCAGCTGGCCCATATGCTCATGGTTTTGCTGAAATTCATCAGACTGTGGTTTGATGTGTGTTTTTAACACAGGCATGATTCAGCACTTACACATAATGTAATGCCACAGAGGCTGCAGTCAAAGACCACACGATCAATAAAGCACTGTAAAAGTGTTCCGATATTTTGCGAGAGATAAGAAAATAGAGCCCTATTGGGATCCCTGTTATGAGAGAGGGGATGAGCATCAAGGCAATGGTTTTACGAATCAGGCTGCCTAAAGTGCTGCCGGAAAAAATAACATGCAGTAAGCGATCGATGTAGGTAAACATATGCCAAAGTTTGTTAAGCCCCCAAGCCAACTCGGACAACCCCACCAGGGCCAGTACACTGAGTAAAATCAAAAAGAGTATTTTTTGCAACATATGTATACCTTTAAGTCTATATGCAGGCATTATGCCTTCCGATGCGCATCGTGAATCTTGTGGCTTTATTATTCCTGCTTTGAGATGAATTGCAATACAAAATTAATAGCCAACAAGAACAAACCAAACACAATATGTCACGTCATGCGTTCAATGGCTATGGCAGTGGCTTCACCACCACCAATACAAATGCTGGCCATGCCTTTAGACAATCCGCGGTGGTGCAGAGCATGGATCAGTGTGGTGATGATCCTGGCGCCTGAAGCACCTATGGGATGCCCTAGAGCACAAGCACCGCCATGAACATTAATTTTGTCTTGAGGTAGTTTCAGAGCTTTCTGTGCGGCTAAAGTTACGACTGCAAATGCTTCATTGATTTCGAACAGATCGATACTGTCCAGCGGCCAATCTATGTCGTTGGATAAATTTTTCATAGCTTCAACAGGCGCTGTGGTGAACCAAGCGGGCTCTCCTGAGAAGCGTGTATAGCCACATACCTTTGCCAAAGGTGTTACCCCAAGCTTTTCAGCATGCGATGCTCGCATCAGAATCAATGCAGCAGCACCATCTGAGATCCCACTGGCATTGGCTGCTGTCACTGTGCCATCTGGGTTAAAAGCAGGTTTAAGCGTATGAATTTTCTCCGCTTTGACCGTTTGAGGGCGTTCGTCTTGCTCTATGCTGAGGTTGGATTCAGCTTTATTAATCATTTCAGCCTCAAAGGAGGCAAGCTTTGCAAGTTGCAGTGAGCGTGCAGCAAAAGCATCTTGATTTTCACGCGAAATATCATAGGCTTTGGCTGTGGCGTCAGCGTAATGCCCCATCAGTTGGTGGCTGTAAGCATCTTCCAGGCCATCGAGCTGCATATGATCTTGTATTTTTTGATGGCCAAACTTCATGCCAGCTCGGGCTTTAGGCAGCATGAAGGGAGCTTGAGACATATTTTCCATGCCACCGGCCACCACAATATGGTTTGCATGAAGCTTAAGGTGATCAGCTGCCATCATCACAGTTTGCATCCCTGAGCCGCACATTTTGTTGATGGTGACAGCACCACTGCTTGCAGGAATGTCTGCGCCAAGTGCCGCTTGGCGAGCGGGTGCTTGTCCTAACCCTGCGCTGAGCACACAACCCATCCAGGTTTCATTAATTTTTTCAGGAGAAAGGCCACAGTTTTGCAAAGCACTTTTGATAGCGATGCTACCAAGCTTGCAAGCAGATATTTTGCTGAACTCACCTAAAAAATTGCCAATAGGGGTTCGTTTTGCGGCAACAATAACAATGGGATCGGACATTTTAAAAGTTTCCTTACAGTTATTTCTTAGGGCACAGTTTGTTTAAACAGTTCCCTGCCAATCAGCATGCGTCTGATTTCTGATGTACCAGCACCAATTTCATAAAGCTTGGCATCACGCAAAAGTCTGCCTACGGGAAATTCATTGATGTAGCCATTGCCGCCGAGGCATTGGATGGCTTGCAGTGCCATTTGTGTAGCATTTTCTGCTAAATATAAAATAACGCCAGCTGCATCTTGGCGCGTAACTTGCCCTTGGTCACAAGCTTTAGCTACGCGGTAAAGGTAAGCACGACAGGCGTTGAACGTGGTGTACATATCTGCAATTTTTCCTTGCATGAGCTGAAAAGTTCCTATGGCTTGGCCGAACTGTTTGCGATCGTGCATATAAGGCAGTGCGGTATCAAGGCATGCCTGCATGATGCCCAAAGGCCCAGCGGCTAAGACCACTCGCTCATAGTCAAGGCCACTCATGAGCACTTTGACGCCTTGATTGAGGTTGCCTAATATATTTTCTTCAGGAACGTCACAGTTGTCAAATAACAGTTCACAGGTGTTTGAACCGCGCATACCAAGTTTATCTAGTTTTTGTGCATGGCTAAATCCAGCGAATTGACGCTCAACAATAAATGCAGTGATGCCTTTGCTGCCAGCTTTAGGATCGGTTTTAGCGTACACCACAACCACATCAGCGTCAGGGCCATTGGTGATCCACATTTTATGGCCATTGAGTCGATAGCCATCTTCAGTTTTTTCAGCACGAAGCTGCATGTTGACCACATCTGAGCCAGCTCCGGTTTCACTCATAGCTAAAGCACCTACATGTTGACCTGATATGAGATTAGGTAAGAAACGTTTTTTTTGGTCATCGGTACCATTGAGTGATAATTGATTGACGCACAGGTTGGAGTGAGCGCCATAGCTCAAGCCGATGGATGCACTGGCGCGGCTGATTTCTTCCATAGCCAGGACATGTTCAAAATACCCAAGACCGGCGCCACCCCATTTGGGATCGACAGTGATACCTAGAAGCCCCATCTCACCAAGCTTTTGCCACAATTGAGAAGGAAATAAATTATTATCGTCGGTGACTTGAGCCAGAGGCTTTATTTCTGAGACGGCAAATTGATGAATGCTGTCCTGTAATAATCGAGTGGTTTCATCAAAATCAAAAGTCATGAGTAGAGCCTCTCTATTTTTAGTTGGGTTGTTGACTGTCAGCATGATAACTTTGCCGGAAACCTATCATAGCATGAGCCTTCGGTTATGTTGAGTGATGTCATTTTACAATCCAAAGAGGTTTAAAAAGCAACACATGTGGACGGTGCTTTCAGTTGACCGTTTTTACAAAGACCAGGCACCCGGACTGCATTTTTTATTGACAGTTTTGATGATCTCTTTCCTAAATAATAATTAAAGGGTCACACGCTGTCCAAGGATATTTTTTTCAGGTAGGTTTCACTCAAATCATGCCTCTGGCGTTCAAGCAACCACTCCATGGATGGGCGATAGAAACATAATTTAGTTGACAAAAATGATTTTTTTGTACTATCAATGCCTTGTTTTTTATAGAAAATTAAGCTTAATATCAATGGGACGTTGGATTTTTTCTGTTTTTCTAAGCCTTATAGCTTTTAACTTAAGCTGGGCATCGACATCTGCTCACTGGATGGACAATGATTTTATCAATCAACAAAGTATACGGCTACTGTCTAACATGGACTCCGAGGCATTTAGAACAGCTCTGAGAGAGCATTGTATTAACATGCATGCACCAGGTAGCCCAGGTGGATTAGATAGCAAATTAGGCACTAAGAAATTTAAAGAGCAATCTGTGCATAAACCTAAATACCAGGATGGTGGTAAAAATAATAAAAAAAAGAGGCAACGTAAAAACAAGAGAGTCGTCACAGAGAGAACCACAATACAGCAAGATAACAAGGAAAACTTTGCCAAAATTGCGCAGAGGCTTCAATGCTATGTTGATCGCTGCGCTGAAAGCCAATCCTCTATGATGGCAATGCTGTTGCAATCAACACCTGATTCAGAAGTCCTTGCAGCATAAGTAGCCAGCACACATCGAGGAGGAGGCTATGCATTGTATTTGTCCCTTCGGCGGATGCTACCTAACATTTGTGAATATTTAAATCGGCCTGACAGTCCCATTTGTTTAGAAGCAGTCAACGAATTGATGCCTGATGAAAGCGTGTTTGACAAGAGTTTCGAAGCTGTTGAAGAAAAATGGCAAAAAGATGTTGAAGAGGAAGTGCTCGAGCTGACTGACGAAGCAAGATCTTTTATCGATGCGATTTCTATGCCATCGGTGCCCGTTCTTTTAACTGGGTCTGCAAAAGAGCTCTTTGACAAAATGAAAGCCCAAGGTGTTGAGGACTCGAGTTGTCTTATAGAGGCACGGTATACTGAAGTAGCACTTCGAACAAAATGCCTTCCAGAATGCAGATCTCCAAGCCAGCAGGAGCTGGAGCGTGCAGGATGCTACAATCTGGAATCATATGAACAAGCATTAAAAGAGGCCGGTAACATCCCTATTCAGTATAAGAGCCTCGCTATAGATGCTCGGCTTTTAGGCTTGCAATTTAAAATCGTACAGCACCATATTATGCAGGGGCATCCGTTGACATTTTTAGCTTTAAACCAAATTGTACAAGAGCATAATGATATTGTTCAATCATTTGATGGAATTAACTATCATGAAGCAGTTATTGTGCCAACTGATGATGCTCGTGAAGAGAAAATTTATATAATTTTAAGTGAGAGGTCGTCTGGCTGATAATGTTTATAGGGTCTTATTAGGCAACTGATATTAAGCTATGATGGCGAAAATATGGCTATGGTTATGAATAAAACTTGAAGATATGGCCGGATAGAGAGCGCCAGAAGAGGCTCTTCTGGCACCTGTAAAGGTTTATGGGCTCATGAAGTTGTGGGGTGCTGCCCCAAAAGCTTGAAATGCAGTGATGGTGATGACGGTGATCAACGTTAAAACCAAAGCATATTCTATCATGGAAGCCCCTTGGCTTAGTTTCCTTTTTTTCATAGTGCTCTCCTCTGTGGGTTTTCACTATAACGTAGGCACTAAAAAGCAAGTGTCTACCTGGGTTTAGATGCGCACATCTCGGTTAAGTTCCTCTGAAAATAGGGTTTTTTTGTGCATAGATTTTAGTGTATTGATAAAAAACAAATTTTTAATGACTAAATGCTCTAATTGATAGAACACGATGGATTTGTGGCGCCATACTTTGCAAATTAAGGAAGGGATGCTCATCTGTATTTAGCTGATGTAGCTGTCAACAATAGAGTTGAGCAGTTTTTCTCTTATAAATGCATAAATAAAGCGCGAAACTATCGACAAAATACAATAATTCCACTAGATTGATGACTACCGTTGAAGGACCGTAAGCTATCATTGCTTCAATAAATGTGAGTATAGTGAAGTCATCTTTACAGCACTTTTGGTGAATTTTGTATGACGAGTGTTGGAAGAATAGAGAAAGCGGTGATTATGTATGATGATGGAGACATTCATGTATCGTTTTATTAAGCCTGTATTATTTGCTCTTGAGCCTGAAATGGCCCATAACATAGCGTTGAATGCTTTACGCTTAGTGCCTGCGCAATGTTTCTCTAAACCTGCCTGCGAGCCCGTAAAACTGATGGGGCTTACGTTTCCTAATCGTGTAGGCTTGGCCGCAGGTGTTGATAGCAATGGTGATTATTATACAGCCTTAGGAAAGCTTGGTTTTGGCTTTATGGAGCTTGGTGGTGTGACGGTATTACCTCAGAAAGGCCATGATCGCCCAAGGGTTTGCCGCTTAGAATCTCGGCAATCGCTATGGAATCGCATGGGGTTTTGTAACAAAGGTGTTGACTATCTGGTAGGTCGCCTTCAATATAAACCAACGGAAATTTGTCCGATAGGTGTGAACGTTGCCAAAAGCAAAGATACACCACTTGAGCGTGCAGTTTTTGATTACATCACCATGATGCAAAAGCTTTTTCCTGTGGTGGACTACTTTACAATTAATTTATCTTCACCAAATACGCAAGATTTACGTAAGCTTCAAACCAAATTTTTTTTGGGTGAATTGCTCAAGCGCTTAAAACAAGAGCAGTCACGATTAGCTGATCATCATGGCAAATATGTTCCACTGCTGGTTAAAGTATCTCCTGATATGAATGCTCAAGAAATTCCACCTTTGGTCGATACCATTGTAGCCTGTGGTGTTGAAGGCATTGTAGCCACCAACACGACGGTCCATGTTGATGAAGCTTTACAGCTACCTTTTCAGGTAGGAGGGTATAGCGGCAAACTTTTACAAGAAAAATCCAAACAAACATTGATTTGGATTAAAGAAGCGCTGGGTGGTGCCCCTGTAGCTTTGATATCTTTGGGTGGCATTTTGACTGAAGATGATGTGAAAGAGCGCCTGTCTTTAGGTGCTGACTTGATTCAGCTCTATTCAGCATTTATTTATCATGGGCCAAGTTGCGTGGCTGCATGGGCGAAAATTGCTGATGCATATGCTAATAATTTATAATTTAACATATTATTTCATGATAAAATTGAATGTGATTTAGCCATCACTTTCTCATCAGTACATCTATTTGGGATGTAAGACATTTTTAAAAAGTTTGCGCTGATCAGGATTAATATCAATGAGCGCAGCAGTTTGCATTAGCAACAGACTCTCTATGGCATGGTTGCTTCGGACCGCACGTACTCTTAATTTTTTTGAAATTCTTGAATTTTCGTGGTGTAGTCAGACCAGAAATCAAGTGAACCTGGTTGGTAAGGATTAAAATCATTTGGCTTTAGCGTCACAAGTTCTTTATGTAGATCAGGCGCTATGAAATGCATCATACTAAATCCAAGCTTAAATAACTCAGTGGTGACTGGATGAAGTAAATATAGTGCCTGATGTTCATCGACGGTAGCATAGTTATAGGAGTTTTCCTTTTTATTGAAATAAGCAAAGCGCAAAGCTTCTGGGGAGAAGTATTCGCCGATATAATGGCATATCTCTACAGTAGTATGGTTGAAGCTAAATAACTAAACCAGTCACAGAGTTTAATCTCATTGTGGGTCAGTAGCGTGTTAGACAGATTGATGTCTCCAGCCTGACTGATGTAAATTATGCAAATTTTTTATGAAATTAAACTGAATTTTAAAATTTTTTTGGCTGGGATAATCTTTTGAAAATTTTTCTAAAGCATTGTCAGCAAACCCTAAAAATAGCATGTAGCAGTCATCACGGATCTTAATTTACCCATAAGGTTTGGCGACCAAAAGCCAATTTGCAGCCGTTAAGTTATTGATGATTTTTTGTAGGGAGCGCTTTCAAAAATCCTTAAGGCTCATGATTCTATCTGAACGATTATGCATTAATTTGACAGTGCTCAGCTGTGCTATTTTATGGTCTGATCTGACAGATGATTTAGCACATACATATGGCTCTAATGCCCCTGTTGGCTATGCAATTTCAAATAATGACCATGCCCAAGGTTGTGTATGGATTGTACGCCAGTCACTATAGAGGAATCCAAATGGCGCCATTTTTCAGAAGCATCTTTTGACTAGAAAGGTAAGCTATTTTTTTAAGTGTCTTTCGGGCTATGAATGTTTGATGGCTAGCTTTTTTTCAACAAGCCATTTAGGATTTTTTTTCTAGAAACGTTAATGTGTATGATTTACGTATTGATTGAAGGTGTATAATATGTATTTGCTATAAGTGATAAAGGAGCTGTCATGGTGATGCTACCATTGAACTCTAAACTTTCTCATTCTTCAATGGGTGATATATGCTTTGCATGACGCCATACACAAAAACATAGCATACAACTAATGTGGTTTTTTTAAAAATGCTAACGCTGATAATATTGGGCAGAATTCTACGAATTTATGATAAGGCATGAGCGTTGGGTTCTAGCTTATCAAAGCTGCGGTTATAAAATACAGCAGTTTAAATTAAAACTAACATCATGGTTACTTGCTTGTGGCCTATTCAAACTCACAAACCGTATGCTCAAAATATGACCACTGACATTGATATCAGGGTAGAGCGAACTGTCTTCAGGTAAGCCCACCTGAATCAAATGGCAGGGCAGCTGTTTTTCTAATGTCGTCTGGTAGAAACCATTTTGGGCAGCATGTTGTTCTGAGTGGCTGCTTTCACGGATTAGGTGTAGTACCACACGCACTATGCTGTACAAATCATTGAAGTGGTGAGTCCAGGTGGTTAAATCAGCAATGCGTTTTTGGGCTGGTAATTGCAGCCAGTATTGAAAATTAGATGTATCGAAGAAGTTTTTATCAGAAGCACTGTGGCTTGCTTGTTTCACACTATTTAAAAATCCATCATCCTGTAATTCTTGAGCGAACCGCCCTGTGTAAGTGTTTAATCGAGAGAGAATATTGTCCAGTTGCTCAATAGTGTTTTGGTATTTATCTCTGTCAACTTCGGCTGTTTCTTTCAGTTGCTTTAGACTGCCTAAAATTCGGCTGATTTCGTGAATCAACCGTTTTTTGAGATCAGGTTTGGCTACCAAAGTTAATAAATCAAAAATAGCAGCTGTGCAGGCCCTGCTTGCCCAGGGGCTGGTTCCTGGTAAAAAGTGATTGACTTGTTGTAGGAGGTTTTCCAAGCGCAGATAAACCCGAGCGTTGTCGCTGACTGCATGCTCAAAACGTAACAGATATCCTGCCATGGATGCACTCCATTATGATGCTTTGGCACGCAGTATAACATGAAACTGTGAAGCAGATGCAAGGCAGTCTATCAGGCTTGGCTTAATTTGAGGTATTGTTGATGAAGTGAGTGTAAATGTATCAGCATTTGTTGCTTTGAGCCATTGTTGTCAATCACGTCATCAGCGTAACGTTGATAACACTCTGCATCAGCTTGGCGTGCAAAAATAGCCGATAAAAGTTCACTTGAGAGGGCGTCTCTGCCTTTTGCTCGAACAGCTTGATTGTTTTTATTGCATTTTATCCAGAGAATCCGTTTAAAGTGTTTTTGTAGTCCCAATTCTAGCAGCAATGGCACCACTGCAACAGCGTAAGGTGATTGCGCCTGGCTTAGTTTTTGCAGCATGTCTTTGACGATAGGAGGGTGAAGTAAATTTTCGAGCCAGGCTAATTCTTTGGGGTTGGAAAAAACAATGTGACGCAATTGTCGGCGGTTCAAACTTTTTCCAGGGGTGGTTTTAAGGGCATCAAAGCCAAAGTGTTCAGTGATGGATTGATAATACGCCGTGTCAATCTGTGTTAAATCATGGGCTATTTGATCGGTATCCACAACGACCATGCCCATTTGAGCTATATGGTTGGCAGCCGTGGTTTTGCCACTGGCTATGCCGCCTGTTAAACCTATCAGTAAGGCCATGTGGGTTTTCTCAGAAGAATATCAGCGATTGCATCATATCATGTTGCCAAAGCAGCGTACACCAGCTCGCTATGGCCAGAAAAGGGCCAAAGGGTATACTACCTTTTAATGAACCGCGCGATTGCCAAAGCCCTACGGTTATACCCAGCAGAGATGCCATCATCATCACAAGTAGCAATGCATCTAAGCCAAGCCAGGCACCACTTGCTGCAAGTAGCTTGAAATCACCATATCCCATACCTTCTTTGCCTGTGCACCATGTAAAAATTTTAGCAAATATCCAAAGCACGGTATAGCTTATAAAAGCTGCCAAAATAGCTTCTTCTGGTGGAATAAAAACAGGCCCCAAGCTTGCAAGCAGCCCAAGCCATAATAAACCGATTGTTAGGGGATCAGGTAGCAGTCGATGGTGGTAGTCGATGGTTGACAATGAAATAAGGCCCCATGTGAATATTGAGCTCCATGCAAACAGCTGTGTAGGTCCGTAGTGAAAAGCGAGCAATATGCTGCTGAATAAAGTGATGCTCTCAACAGCCGGATAAGTAGCATCAAAGGGATGTGCGCACTTTGGGCATGTGCCCTGCTTAATGAGATAAGTGATGATGGTCAGACGGTTAAAAAAATTAGTATCTTTTAGACAACCTTGGCAGTACGATGCTTTCCAGAAACGCAAAGCAAGGGGGGTATGAGAGCTTTTGGGTAAGTTTAAAAATTCATGGCATTCCTGCTGCCAATCTTGTTGCAATTTTAAAGGGTAATCCATGCTGAACAGAGCCAGCCATCGCCCCATAATTAAATTGATGATCACAACAGCAGCATAAAAGATTACTGGCTGCTGATTGAGTAGGTTAAAAAAATCATTCATGAACAGCTTATACCACACTACCCATAGTGAACATAGGCATGTACATGGCTACAAGCAAGCCACTGACCAGGGCCCCTAAGATTACCATGATGATAGGCTCTATGAGGCTGCTCAAACCATCAACAGTGTTATCCACCATTTCTTCATAATAATCAGCAACTTTAGCTAACATATTTTCAAGGTTGCCGGACTCTTCGCCAATAGAAATCATTTGTGTAACCATGCTTGGAAACATAGGTAATTGACGTAAAATTTGCTGCAAGGGTTTACCTGTGGACACCTCATCACGTATCTTTAAAGTAGCTTCTTGAAATACAACATTTCCTGTAGCAGATGACACTGACTTTAGTGCATCGACCAAAGGTAGGCCAGCAGCAAAGGTAATAGACAAGGTTCTAGCAAAGCGTGCAATGGCGCTGTTTTTAAAGACCGATCCCAAAATAGGTAGTTTTAGCAACAACCTTTCTACAGCGTGACGAAATTTGGTGGATGTTTTCATGAAGTGCATGAATGCCCATACACCTGCTATCAAGGAGCCTGCAATTAACCACCAGGTTTTTTGCAAGAATTCCGAAATTTTCACAACGACTTGCGTGACAAAAGGTAATTCTGCATTAAAGCTGTTAAAGAAATTTTCAAACTGAGGAACTAACAATACCAACAGAGCAACAGTAACAATGATAGAAACAACAATAACCGCAGCTGGATACATCAATGCTTTTTTAACCTTACCTTTTAGAGACTCCAGCTTTTCTCGATAAGAAGCCACACGATCGAGCATATTATCTAAGGTTCCAGATTTTTCACCAGCTTCCACCAGGCTCACGTAAAGCTCATTAAAATATTTAGGGTGTTTACCTAAAGCTTCTGCCAAAGTGCAGCCGCCTTCAACGTCAGTTTTGACATTGTTTAACAAAGTTCGCATGGAATTATTATCAGTACCTTTACCAACTATCTCAAAGGATTGTATTAAGGGTATACCGGAACTCATCATGGTCGCCATTTGCCTTGAAAATGTGCTGATTTCCATGGATTTAATGCTGCTTTGATTGAAATTGAACATAGGTGAAGATTTTTTCTTTATTTTCTTCACTTTAATGCCTTGACGCCTGAGATCAGCTTGGGCTAACCCCATGGTGGTCGCACTAATTTCTCCTTTAACAGTCTCATTACGGTTGTTGGTGCCACGCCAGGTGAAAGTGTACTTTGTCAAAGTTTTTGAAGCCATTGATTTAGTCCTTTATTACTCGATTAACTTCAGCAATGCTGGTCAATCCCAATTTAATTTTTTCTAAGCCTGAATCATGTAGCGTCATCATGCCATCCTGCTTGGCAGCTCTCACAATATCCAAAGAATTACCATTGGTTAATATCAGCTCAGAAATCCTTTCTGTCACAGGTAGCATTTCATAAAGAGCAACACGTCCTTTATAGCCTTGAGTGCAAGCATCACAACCTTGAGGCTCATAGATGATGAGATTGGTTTCGGTGAGTTCAAAGCCTGCAGCTTTGAGTTGTTCTTCACTGGGTTTTTGTGCTGATTTGCATTTTTCGCAAAGCCGACGCACCAATCTTTGTGCAATAATTAGATTGACAGATGTAGAGATGTTATAGCTTGGCACACCCATGTTGGTTAAACGTGTTAAGGTTTCTGCAGCGCTGTTGGTGTGCAAAGTTGATAAAACCATATGGCCAGTTTGTGCTGCTTTGATGCCAATTTCGGCCGTTTCTAAGTCTCGCATTTCACCGACCATGATGATGTCTGGATCTTGGCGCAAAAACGATCGTAGCGCGGCAGGAAAAGTTAAACCAGTTTTAACATTAATGTTGACTTGATTAATGCCTTCTACCTTAATTTCAACAGGATCCTCCGCTGTGGATATATTTTTTTCAGGTGTATTAAGTAAATTCAGCGCAGTATAGAGTGTGACAGTTTTACCACTGCCTGTGGGCCCTGTGACTAAGATGAGACCTTGAGGGCAGTGTATTGCGCTCATAAAAACATCTTGCTGCATCGCGTTGAATCCTAATGCTTCAATACCAATGTGAGTGGCAGAAGGGTCGAGAATACGCATCACGACCTTCTCTCCAGCTACAGTAGGGCATGTACTTACCCGGAAATCTATACTGCGGGTCCGTGATACTTTCATCATAAAGCGACCATCTTGCGGTATGCGCCTTTCTGAAATATCTAATTGCGACATGATTTTTAAACGTGAAGAAATACGATTGCCCATTTGTACAGCAGGCTTGGCCACATCGTACAAAAGACCATCTACCCTGAAGCGTACTCGGTAAATTTTTTCATAAGGCTCAAAATGAATATCTGAAGCACCTTGTGTCACTGCATCAAGTAGAATTTTATGAACGAACTTAACAATGGGTGCATCATCAGTGCCTGAATCCAGCTTATCATCCTCTTCATCGCTGTTGATAAGGGATATGTCTAAGTCAATTTGTTCACCATCATCTAAAAAATCGTCCAGCGCTCGACTGCTTTGTGTGCTTATCATTTGTTCAATAGAGCGTTTTAATTTATCAACATCTACGACGACGCTGCGAATGTGCATGCCGGTATGGAATTGGATCTCTTTAAGCTCTGCTTGTTGACTTGGATCCGCTATGGCGAGAAACAGCACATCATCACGTTTGAGAAGTGGTAGCATCTGGTATTTTTCAATCAATGATTCATTGACTGCATCTGTAGGAATATAAGACGTATCCAAATGTTCTATATCTAAAAATGGCACACCAAAGTCTTTTGAGGCAGCCATAGCAATTTGGCGAGCAGTTAAAATTCTTTTATCAACCAAGTACTCAACAAATGGTTTGTTGCTGTTTTTAGCTGCCTGGACTGTAGGCTTGATATCTTCAATAGAAATTAGCCCCTCTAAAACCAAAGACTGCGCCATCCCGTAAAGATTTGAATTTTGTTCGCCATGGAGTGTTGACATGATAGTTACTTTTTTTAAAATCCCTTATTTAATCATAGTCAATTTATACGACATGGCTAGCGCACGGTGCAAGCCTGCCGTATCAAGTCGTATAGTGACCAAATTGGTCAGGTCTACTAAGACTGTGTTCGGATACAAATATCGCTCACCATTCGGTAATAATGAATTAAAATCAATGGGTTAAGCTACATTGCCGTATCGCTTCGAACATGACATTTAATCTGGCCCCTATTTTGCAAAGCGTGTAGAGAGAAATTTAAAATATTTTTATGAGGAGACAATTCATGTACGCATATAAGAAACAACAAGGCTTCACGCTCATCGAATTGATGATTGTGGTGGCCATTATAGGTATTTTGAGCGCTATAGCTATACCAGCATATCAGGATTATGTGGTGCGCACCAAAATCTCAGAAGGCTTAAGCTTGGTTTCTGCAGCTAAATTAGCAGTTGCCGAAACTCGCCAATCAACAGGCAGTCTGCCAGGCTCTAATGCAGCTGCGGGTTTACCAGACAGTATCTCCAGCACGAATGTGACCAGCATTGTTGTAAAGGCTAATGGCGTGATTGATATTACTTACGACGCAGCAAACACAGGTGTGAAGTCGAGTGAGAATCTGATCAAAATGACGCCTAACGTTGGTGATGGGTCAATCACTTGGGGATGTTCGACTGGAACGACTGTGCTGAATAAATATCGTCCTAGCGCATGTCGTACAACAACCACTACAACAACACCAACAACACCAACAACACCAACAACATAAATGGCGGTACAATCTAATTTGAATTAAAGTAATTTACATGTGGTGTGTAATAGGCGGGTAGCTCCTCCGTACATAGCCCGCACATTCGAAAGGGTGTGCGGGCATTTTTTTGTTGCAAGTTTTGATGGAATGAGGTATTTTTGGACAAAGTTGCCGACGTAGCTCAGTTGGTAGAGCAACTGATTCGTAATCAGTAGGTCGGGGGTTCAACTCCTCTCGTCGGCACCATACTAATAGCTCATTTTGCTGGAGCTGTGAGATGGCTCCATCAATCAGATCACGACTTGAAAATTTTAAGACAAGCTACAGCTAAAAAACAAAAACCTGCGCAATATCCAAACAAGCCAGGAAATAATACAGCCTAAGAATCGCCTTCACTGCTTCAAAAGGCACGCTAACGGTGCTCAAATATCAGATGAGCAGGCTGTCTGGTGTTGATTTTTTAAACAGGTAGATGCTGAATATATGGTAAATTAATTTACAGCCATGGTAAGAAAACTGGGTTGATTGACCGGCTCCCAAAGCGCCTAAGCCCAGGCAGAAACAACGTAGTAGCTGACGAAACTTCTCCCTGATGTGAGCTGCGATAATACTTTTTTTTGTTTATTGCTCATAAATTAGATGATATCAGGCCCGCCTTACAATTCACTAGCCTCTTATATTTATGCGCCTATCTTGAATGCTCTACACCTTTTGCCTGTTCTTATGTTAACCTTTGAAGTCAATGTAAATTCATATGTTGAACATACACCGCATTAAATTAATCGTAAAGCTCGTTACTCTCAGACTGTCATGACTGCTTTGTGCATATCCATTCTTGTAGGCATGTTGCTTTCCAATCCTTTTTTCGTTCCTCAAGTGGGCTTTGCGATAAAAAAGGGCAATCAACGCAGCATCGCTGCAAACTATGTTACACATTGATGGAGAGCCTCTTGATGTGGCTTCGTATCATCAGTTATTAAAAGCACAGTTTCGTGAGGTAGAAAAATCTCATCCTAATGCCAGGTTTTATTTTCCAGCGCGATCAGTTATAAGCTTGCCTGGCCTAAGAGCTTATGATTATGAATGCACTTATCAATTTAAAATGGGGCAACATCAACATCTTATCAGATCCCATGTGTCTCTTTATCGTTTGAGATAATGCCTAACCTTAACTAAGCTTAAAGCCACCGCGGCAAGTCGGTGAGGCTGAAATTGTTTTGCCATCAGACTCATCAGGCGAAAAAGCATCGATACTGATGGCATGAACCTCAGGCGCAATGGAGTGTATGATACGATAAATTACTTGGTGGCGCTTAACCAAAGTGAGCGCAGAGAACTCACTTGAAACCACCAGAATTTTTAGATGTGACAGCATCCCTTTGGGCGTATGATGCAGGTGGCTTTCATCAATGACTTGTAAATTGATGGGTGTTAATTTTTTTTGTAGCGCTTGCTCTATGGGTCTAATCAGAACATGCATGAGGATCGCTCGGTAGTTTTTTTTTGGTAAGTGTTGGTTTGAAGCCGAGATAGCGTGGTAACCCCTGATGGTATTTTGGATAAGCCTCACCTTGTATAAGTGGCAACAGATATTTTTGGCATTTGGCAGTGATGTGAAAACCATCGCGCCGAATAAAATTTTTCGGCATAGTTTTCTCTTGATTGGCTACTTTCTTTAAAGATACTTCACCAATAGACCAACGATAAGGTGCATCACTTTTTCGTATGATTACAGGCATGACAGCATTTTTACCTTGCACTGCAAAATCAACAGCAGCTTTCCCCATGGCCAGAGCCTGTTCAAAATCAACTTGAGACGCGATGTGGCGCGCTGAGCGTTGCAGATAATCTGCTACAGCCCAATGGTATTTATAGCCAAGTGTTTGCTTGATGATTTCAGCCAATGTAGGCGCTATACCACCTAACTGATGGTGACCAAAGGCATCGCGGCTGCCTTGCTCGGCCAGAAACCGTCCTTGAGCATCGCGCACGCCTTCAGAGGCTACAATCACACAAAAACCACACTTTTTAACAGTCTGTTTGACCTTATCTAAAAAACGCCCGCGATCAAAAGCTATTTCTGGAAGCAAAATAATGTGAGGAGCATCTTGAGTACTCTTGGCAGCCAAACCAGAGGCCGCAGCGATCCAGCC
Organism: uncultured Legionellales bacterium; assembly: GCA_964352915.1. Taxonomy (GTDB): domain Bacteria; phylum Pseudomonadota; class Gammaproteobacteria; order PIVX01; family PIVX01; genus CAYGTQ01. The sequence continues at coordinate 11,091 of CAYGTQ010000011.1, read as the reverse complement.
AGCATGGCGTCCCATCACTTCAAGGATGAATACTTTGGTGGAGCTTTGTGCCATGGATTTGACATCCAATGCAGCTTCCTGTGTCGATACAGCTATGTATTTGGCTACGGAGCCAAAGCCTGGGCAACAATCGGTGAGAGGCAAATCGTTATCGATGGTTTTAGGTATGCCAATACATTGCAAAGGCCAACCAAGCTTCTGGCTTACTTGGGAAATTTTATGAGCAGTGTCCATAGAATCACCGCCACCATTGTAGAAAAAATAGCGGATATTATGTACTGTAAAAACATCGATCAGTCTTTGGTAATCTTTAGGGTTTTCCTGAAAGCTTCGAAGTTTATAGCGGCAAGATCCAAAGACGCCACCTGGAGTTTGTTCTAAAAGCCTTAAATCAGCAGATGATAGAGTTTTGGTATCAATCAATTCCTCATTTAAAGCGCCAAGAATACCATTTTTTCCTGCAAAAACAGTTTTAATATGGCGGCGATTTAAACGCGCCTGTTTTATGAGAGAACTTGCTGTAGCATTGATTACAGCGGTGACACCACCTGATTGGGCATAAAAAGCATTGGCTGAAGTCATTTTAAAAATCCATTCACTTGTTATTCTCAATGAGCGATAATGCTACTTTAAATCCATCCACGGCACAATCCGCGGCTTGTAAGGAGATGAAATATGCTGTTGATTCTAGGCGTATGTGGCACATTTATGGCCGGAGTGGCACGCTTAGCCAAACTTAAAGGTTTTGAAGTTCTGGGTTTTGATAGCCATGCTTACCCTCCTATGAGTACAATATTGGAACGCCTCGAGATCCCTGTGCTCAGTGACATGGACGTGATTTTAGAGAAATTTCCTCAAATTGAGCATGTGGTGGTGGGCAACACCTTTTCACGTGGGCACCCGCTTTTAGAACATTGTCTTAACAGCAACATATCTTACAGCTCAGGCCCGCAATGGTTGGCTGAGCATGTGCTTTCAGACAGAGATGTCATCACGGTAGCTGGCACTCATGGCAAAACCAGCACCACCAGCATGATCATGCATATTTTATCAGAGTGCCGTTTAAAGCCTGGCTACTTGATAGGTGGCTTGCCTGTCGGCTTCGATTACTCTTCAGATTTGGGGCAGGGTCCCTTTGTGTTGGAAGGTGATGAGTACGACACAGCTTTTGATGATAAAAGAGCAAAATTCATGCATTATCATCCCAACACCTTGCTGATTAACAACATTGAATACGATCATGCTGACATCTATGACAGCATTGAAGCCATTTATCGCCAGTTTCATCACTTGGTCCGCACAGTACCTGGCCAAGGACATATCGTGATACCAGAGCATGATGAACATGTGAAGCGGGTGCTGGAGATGGGTTGCTGGACACCACTTTGCCGGGTAGGTGGTCACAGTTCTGATTGGCAATTAGGAGAATATGCTCCTGATGGTAGTGAGTTTGAAGTGTTTTACCAGAGCAAGCTCATAGGTACGCTCAACTGGGCTTTGTTGGGCCGGCCTAACATGATGAATGGGCTATTTTCTATGGCAGCAGCTTGTTTGCAAGGCGTTGAGCCACAAGAAGCCTTGAGAGCCTTACAAAGCTTTCAAGGTGTGAAACGTCGCATGGAGCTTAAAGGTAAGGTAGGAGGTGTTTCTGTTTATGATGACTTTGCTCACCATCCCACAGCCATTCGTTATGCAATTGATGCTCTTAAAAACCATACGCAAAAAGGTCGTGTGATCGCACTGCTTGAACTTGGCAGTTACACTTTAAGAGAGCAAATCCATGGCGATGAGCTATTTCAATCTTTAAGCCAAGCTGATTTGGTTTACTTGTACAGTAGTGATGAGAAGAACCATATCCAGCAGTTGCCAACTGGTTATGTACGAACACATTCTGTGGATGCGTTGCTTGACGACTTATTAGCCCAGCTGCTTCCAGGGGATTGCATTTTGACCATGAGCAGCCGTGATTTTGCAGGTATTCATAACAAGATTTTGAATAGTTTGGCTCATGGCAATGATAGCGATCTTAACCTTTCGTAAGGCACTTTAGATTTTCATCCGTCTATTTATTAAGCTAGAAAGCTAAAATATTGCCAAATTATGGCAAAAGAGGCATAATGGCCAATAGCAAATATATTGTTTGGTATTTTAAAGATTAAGGGTCGCAATGCAAATTTTAAATCAAGCCTATGTGAAATTTGGTCAATATATTGTGTGGACTTTTATTTTAGTCTGTTTGCCTTTACAACTGTTTGCTCAAGCGAAAATTGTCAAACTGCAAACAAGCGCTCTTGATGGTACTGATAGGCAAGGTATTGTTTACGCGGAGATCGAGACAGAACGTTTGATTTTGAGAAGTATAGGGTATGGTGATGCCAACTTTAAAGCAGGTCTATATGCTAATTCAAAGAATTTGAAATTATTTCTATCAGGGACAGCTATTCCAAGAGCGAGTAGTATGGTGCGAACCAAGCAGAGAGCTGATAGATGGCACGCTGGCAATCCTTTTAGTTCCTTCGTAGTTATGCTTAAGCCCGATAGTTTAAAGATTGGGGAAGCAATTTGTGGTGGTGGCTACGCTCCAGGAGAAGCTTCACTCGCTTTGGTGATTCATCATCTGTATCAGAACAAAGGATATGGCAAGGAAATTGTAGCAGCTTTTAGAGAGGTGTGGTTACCTAAACTTCTAGAGCTTGAGCAAGAAGTCAATGGAGCTCCTCTGTCACGTCTACATGCCAGCGCTAGGGTGGATAATTTTTCCAGTAGCCTCTTAAATCATTTCGGTTTCCAACTTTCTAAATTAAATCCGGAAACAGGATGTGATCAAGCGCCAATTTCACTTAGACAACACTATCAATATGATGTTAGTAAAACTCAAGTTGAAGATAAAGATGAATGCAAAAAGTGAAAATTAAATATCACATTGAAATAATTAAACTATGCACTCAAGTAGATCTCCAAAGAAAAATATAAAACAGCATAATTGTGGATTTTTTTAAATAAGCCTATTTGAGCAAGAAAAGCGATTACCTGATGAAAATTTAATTAAGGATAAGAGCGCGTCATATAAGTGAGAAATTTAAGTCTGCTTAATAAAAGTGGTGTTATTTTAAAACATCTTGATTTATAAATCACTTTGGCTGGGAAGATGTTTTTCCAGAGTTTGCTTAAACCACAGTGAGACTTCTTCATAAAGTATCACTAAGATAGGTATGATGATTAGAATGAGCACTGTGCTATAAGCCAATCCAAACGACAGGCTCGTCGCCATAGGGATAAGGAACTGAGCTTGCAGTGATGTTTCAGAAATTAGTGGCAGTAAACCTACGACAGTTGTGAGGGATGTAAGAAGTACAGCACGTAATCTTAATGTAGTAGCTTCAATCACTGCTTCAAAGTAATGACGTTGCTTGCGCTGTTCACGATATTCATTAAGCAGCACAATAGAATCGTTAACTAAAATTCCAGCGAGACCAAACATGCCAAAGAGAGACAATAGAGTTAAATCTTGACCTACCAATAAGTGCCCCAAAAACACCCCTGGCATGCTTAAAGGAATGGTGAGCATGACTATCAAAGGTAAACCATAAGAAGAAAAGACCCATGCTAAAAGCAAATAAATTAATGTTAATCCGAGCATAAGGCCGTAAGTCATATCTCGCAAAGTATCGGCTTGCTCTTTTGAGCGTCCTTTGAAGTCAAAAATCACACCGTGTTTTTGTGATAGCGTCGGCAAAATATTTTTCTGTAGATATTCTGTAACTTGGTTAGTGCTGTTGAGCCTGGTATCAATTTCACCGTAAATATAAGTGCTAAGCAGGGCATCTTCATGAAAAATTTCATCAGATTTCATATGGTTATAAGTATTGATGATGCTTTGTAAAGGAACAATTTGGTGTTTGTTGTCAATAATGGGAAATCGCTCGATTAAATCTGAAGCGTATCTCTCAGAATCAGGCAAGAGCACGTTAACTTCAATTTCTTCATGTTCAGTATGAAAAGATTGAATGAGTTGTCCATGAACAGCAGATTTTAGTTGTAATCCTACCAATTTTTCATCAATATCTGATGTTTTGGCAAATTGGTTGAGTTTATAGATGGTTTGTTGATGCTTTGGCGCATTAGGGTTAATCAAATTGTAGACACCATTAACTTTTTTTAGCTCGCTAAAAAGTTCTTCGCCTGCTTGTAGAATGTTTTTAGCATGTTCCCCTGTGATTTTTATATCAATGTCACGGCCAGGCGGCCCCTGCTTTGGTTCAGAAATTGTAAGACTGATAAGTGATGGATCTGTGGGGGATTTACTAAGCCAAGCTTGAATAAGTGTTTTGTTAGATAATTCTCTGGTTTCAGGCGATGATAATTCAACAACAATGGCAGCACGGTTTTCTGCAGGCCTACTTGGTAAATCTGTTGCAGACATTTTAGGTACGCTTTGATTGTGATACTGCAGAACATGTAAGATCTCTTGTTCAGAATCTAAAGATTTACTTGCTTGATACAATGAATTTTCAATGTTTTGAATAACTTTTCTTCTTTGCAATTCATTGGTTCCTGAAGAAAAAGTAAGATCAGCATAAATAGTAGTTCCCTCAGGGGATGGGAAAAAGTGAAAACGAAGATGTGGGCCTTTTATCAAACCAAAACTTATGAACATCATGGCGGTGACAAGCGCTATGGAAATCCATCGATACTTTACACTTAGCAATAGAATTTTTTTGAAATGAATATCACGAAACTGTTGAGTTAAATGTTCTATCTTCTCATGAAAATTTTGAAAGCGACCGCTAGGTTTTTTCATCAAACTGTGATGCAGGTGTCCTGGTAATACCAAAAAGCATTCAATAACAGAAGCTATAATGACACAGATGACCACAATAGGAATGGTCCTTAGTATTTGACCAATGATGTCACCTACGAGCAATAAAGGTAAAAAAGCACATATGGTTGTGAGAGATGAAGTTAAAATCAAAGGAAACATTTTTTTTGCAGTGGTGACGACAGCATCTTTAGCGGACAATATCTTTAGTTGAGTTAAGGTCTCTTCACCGACAATTATGGTGTCATCAACAATGATCCCAAGTGTCATGATTAAAGCAAAAAGACTAACCATATCAATACTGTAGCCAGTCAGGTAAAGAACACCAATGGAAGCTAAAAGTGATGTAGGGATCCCCACAATAGCCCACAATGCGACACGTGAGTTAAGGAAAATAAAAAGCACAATTGCAATGAATAAAAGTCCTGTTAGGCCATTTTTTACTAAAATACTTAAGCGCTCTTGGATGCTTTTCCAAGCTTCTGCGTAAACATGAATTTGTATATTCTGTGGTAGCTCAGGCTGTATATTTTGAAGCCATTGGTGGAATAGTTGAGCATCATGTAAAACATGACTGTCTTCTTCACCACGCAAAGTAAGAACCACAGCAGGTTGATTTTTGTAATAGATATGTGGTTCAGACGATTTATTTCGTAATTCAATATCTGCAATATCAGATAAATTGATTATTTGCTTATCCAAATTGAGATGCAGTGATAACGATTCAAAATCAGCTACTGAGCGGCGTTGGTTGATATTCCTAAGCATACTACTGAAGCTATACTTGCTGGTTGTTCCAGCGGTAATGTCCAAACTTGATTTATTTATTTTATTACCAATATCTATGAGTGATAATTTTGTTTGTTTAATTTGTGATATAGGTACTTGAACTGCAATTTCACGATCAGGCAATCCTGTAATGGTGACTTGGCTGATTCCACGATCAAGCAATTGCCTTTTATAATCATAGGCTAGCTCTCTTATCTCCGAAAGCGAAGCTTCACCTGTGATGATGAGCTTAGCTATATTGCTCTGCATGGCTACTCGTTGAATACTGGGTGGTTTTATGTCATCGGGCAGCTGCTGTAATTTTCCAATAGCTTCTTGCACATCAGATAAGGCTTCAAGCATGTCGGTGCCATCTTCAAATGTTAAACTGAGGTTTGCCACACCATAACTTGAAGTCGAGGTGATTTCTTTAAGGCGACTGATCGGTTGTAACTCAATTTCAATCGGTTGAGTTACACCTTGTGCGACATCGTCTGCGCTGTTCCCAGGCCATGGTACAGAAATGTTTATATTGTAAATTTCATTTTTAGGTAAGAATCTGACGTTGATGTTCAAACAAGCCCAAAACCCGAGTAATAACATAATGATCATCAATAGGTTGGCTGCAACCTTATGCTCAACGAATGTTTGAATTAAATGGGTATTCATGGCTTTGGTTTATGGTAATTGCTGAATAGCGATGCATGCTCGGCACTTGTGTGGACAATATTTGATCGCCGGTGTTGAGTTGATTTGAGGTTATAATCCAGCCATGAGAGTGATCAGCATGATATATCTTGCCATGCACAGTGATATCAATTGGGTTAAGGTGGCCATTTTGAATTTTATAAACTTGATTGTTTGGGTGTAGGGCTGTAATAGGGATAGCGAAGCTATGTTCTATGGGCGGCAAAGCTAGCAAAAGGTTGGTATTCTCACCCAGAGCTAAAGAATTAATATCGCCTTGTTGAATGCTAAAATAGCCATCGATGCCACTTTGTCCATTTGCAACTAGGCTTGATAATCTGGCCAGCATAAGAGAATAAGGCTTACCATGTAAGGTAGATTTAGCTTGCAGCATTTTTTTTGATTGGTGTTGTTGCAAAACAGGCTCTAAATGCTTAAAAGGGATTTGTGCACGAATCTCCAAACTATCATAGTCGAACAAATCCACTAATCGCTCACCAGGCTGTGCTTTACTGCCTGTAGCCATGAGCACTTGAGTCACACGTCCGCTAAATGGTGATGTTACTTGTGCACTGTCATGATCACGTTGGGTGAGATTTTGTTCAGCTTCTAAATTACTTTTTTGTGCTAGCAATTGTTTAATTTTATATTGATGGCGGTTAATAGACTGTTTTCTCTGAATAATAGCCAAGCGTTCTTGAGAAAGGGAGGCTTTAGATTCGTCTAACTTATTGTCAGCTATGGCATGTGCATTTTTTAAATATTGCTGTCTACCTAGTGAGCGTTTTTTAATTTCATACAGTGTTTGTTGTTCAGACAATAAATCTTCGGCTGTGGCCAGTTCTGCTTTTTCAGCATCAATGCGAGCATCCAACTCCAACAGTTGCGCGCTAATTTTATTCAATTTTAGCTCAATATCCTTGCCGTCCAATTGCATCAGTACTTGACCTTTTTCCACATAGTCGCCTACATGAGTTTCAACAGATAGGATGTTACCAGTAATTCGAGATTCAATATGTGTCATGTGAGGCACTTGTATTTGTCCGTAGATTAACAGCTGAGGCTGGTAGTTAGCTTGATGGAGCTGGGTGGCTGTAACGGCCAGAGGTGCTTTTTTTTTGTTCTTTTGAGGTGGGTGATTGGGCCATAACCATAGAGCACTGCCAATGATCATACCAGCAGCAACGGCCAATAATGGTGTTGAGCTTGTTATATGGCATTGAATGCTTTTCAGCACGGTTTTCATCTATAGCGGCTCTATAATTTGGGAAAATGGACTGTACATCTATCTAATAGTTATAGCTGAAAAAGACATGTTTAGCCGTGCGCATGCAAAAAGTGGTGAGATAGACGTAGTTCTCTAGTTTTTGTTTAGGCGTGATTGTCCAAAATAGAGTGGACACAGCTAAATGTTTGAAAAATAAACACCAACAATGCTGTAAGCACTAAATATAATCCCACAACTCAGCCAAACGATACAAACAGCTTTTAATAAGGACCACTGTTTCGTTTGGTGGTGTGACCGCAGCATAGCCAAGGTAAAAAGCCCTACCATACCTCCCAACAGCAAACCTCCGACCAGATCGCTAAGCCAATGCGCACCAAGGCAGAGGCGGTTGACGGCAACGATTCCAAGCCATAACCCAAGAGTTAATATATAAAATTTTCTATGAGTATTTTGGTTGGGGAGTAAGCCCAGAAGGCTTAACCAAAATTGGCAGGATAAGGCCATATGCCCACTGGGAAATGCATGAAGTTCTAAGTAACTGGTGGTGGTTATTGGGCGAGGTTGGGCAAATAAATATTTGGTTAAACCAATCGTCAGAGCAGTACCAATCCCTGTGGCACCCCAAATGAACAGTGCTTTATAAGATTTTTGGTAAAAAAGCACAGCGCAGACCAAAGCGTAGCAAAAAAATAAATTCTCTTTAGCAGCAAAAAAAGAAAACCAGTGCAGCCAGGTGTGGTCCCGTGAGCTTTGTTGGCACTGTTGCCATAGCCATTGATCGATGTTTTTAATCCACGGTGTGTTCAGAGTGAGACATAAGATCAGCAAAGCTGCAGCACACAATGCAGCTAAAGTCAGCAACCTGGTTGGGGTAGATATCTGTAATTTCTGCATCAAAGCTCTCACCATGTCACGATAATACCAGCCAAGTATAGCGATGCCGCTTGCTATTGCAACGCAGATAATCAACAAAGATGAGTCTTTAGCACTGAGCCAGTACTGCCATGTATGTCCAATGCCAGCAGCAGGTAATAAGTAAAGGCTGATCCAAAGAGCTCCAGCCATAGCATCAATAGCCATAAAATAGGGTAGGCGCATACCAGACAAGCCAGCTGCGATGGGTAAAAAAGGGCGTATGGGAGCAATGAATCGCCCAAAAAAAACACTCTTTCCGCCGTGTTGTTGAAAGTAATTTTGGGTGCGGTTTAACCATTCTGGGTGATGAGACAAAGGATAGATTTTTAGCCAGGATGAGGGCATCAAAGCCCCTAAAATGAAGCTCAAGGTATGCCCTGATAGGGTGCCGAGCCACGCAGCTATCCAGGCAGGTAGCAAAGCAAGTTCTTGTTTGCCCAGCATTAAGCCAAGGCTTGCCAGCATGATCGTGCCGGGCAAAAGCCAACCTAAAAAAACCAAAGATTCAGCGAATGTAATGCAAAATATGACAGCCCATAGCCCAAAGGTGTGCTGGCCTAAAAGATGTAAATCAGGAATAAAAGTATCAATACTCATAATTGTTTAAAAAATATTTAGACATCAGCAGTTTCCCGGACAGCTTGTGAATTGTTATGGTGCGGTGCAATGGTTGAGTGACTTTTATTTTTGATCTCATTGTATTCAAAATGTGTCTGTAAATGCCTAATCACACCAGTTTGGACCTCCGTCATACTGGTTTTGATGCCCAAATCCCGCAGTTGAGTCACAGCCAGATCTTGGTAGCCACAAGGATTGATGTCTGCAAAAGGACTAAGATCCATATCTACATTAAGTGCTAATCCATGATAGCTACAGCCTCGTCGAATTCTAAGCCCAACAGAGCAGAGTTTAGCATTATCCACATAAACGCCAGGCGCTGCTTTGCGGCGCTCAGCGTTGATGTGCCAGTTAGCGAGGTAGTCAATAACAGATTGCTCTAAAGCGTGCACCATCTGATGTACATTGAGTTTAGAGCGTCGAACATCGATAAGTGTATATACAATCAATTGGCCTGGACCATGATAAGTAATTTGACCACCACGATCGGTTTGTATGACCGGGATCTTGCTGGCTCTGAGCAAATGCTCTGGGCGTCCAGCATAGCCTTGAGTCAACACAGGCTCATGCTCAAGCACCCACCACTCGTCTTCAGTCTCTGCTGTACGATGTGTTGTGAGCTGCTGCATAGCCTGGAAAACTGGTAGATATGGCTGTAAACCCCAGTGAATTACGCGAACAGCTTGATTAGGCACCATACCGGTTAGCCTTGTGAGCGACTGTCTGTCCAGTTATGCCATGAGAGTCGTAAATGATCAAGCCATCGCTTTACCATATGGGCACGCTCGATGCTATTAAGAGCAATCAGAGGTTGTGTGTCAAGGATCTTGCCATCCAGTGTAATGGTGATGGAACCAATGGTTTGTCCTTGCTTGATAGGTGCTTGTAATTGCTCTGTCAAACGCATGCTGGCAGAGAGCTCACTGTAGTGCCCTTTGGCAATCACTACATTGATAGGTTTTTCTAAACCAGCACGAACAGCATTTTGCTGGCCTCCCCAAATACGCGGCGTGGAAATGGTTTGTTTGGCGTCGTAAAGCTTATGTGATTCAAAAGACTGGAAACCGTAAGTTATCAATGCTTTGCCATCGCGTGCACGTGCCTCATCACTTGGAGAGCCTAGAGTCACACCAATCAACCGCATATTGTTTTTCTCACCTGATGAAACCATGCAGTAGCCAGCGCTGGATGTGTGGCCTGTTTTGATGCCATCAACATAAGGCAGGCGCCACAAAAGACGGTTGCGATTGGGCTGCTTAATTTTGTTGAAGGAGAACCACTTTTGTTTATACCAACGATAATGTTCAGGATGATCGTGGATCAGGGCTCTGGCTAAGATGGCCAGATCAAAAGCTGTGGTGTATTGCTTGGGATTGGGCATACCAATAGGATCGGTGAAGTGGGAATGATTCATCCCTAGGCGTTTCGCTGTATCGTTCATTATTTGAGTAAAGCGCTCGACGCTTCCAGCAATGTGCTCAGCTAAAGCTACAGATGCGTCATTGCCAGATTGGACAACTACACCCTGAACAAGGTTTTCAAGGGTGATGCGCTGACCTTCACGTACAAACATTCTAGAACCGGGCGTTTGCCAAGCTTTGCTGCTGATGTGTACTTTGTCATCCAGCGATACTTGACCATTTTTAATCTGCTCAGATACGATGTAAGTGACCAGCATTTTGGTAAGGCTTGCTGGTTCGATTTGTTTTTGGCTATCTTGTTCAGCTAGGATGGTGCCACTGGTTGCATCAATCAATAAATAGGCCTTGGCTTTCAAGTTGCTGGGCGCGCTTGTTTTTGTCGATTGAGAGGCTTGATAGGTGCTTACAGGCACTTTCCTGGGCAAGGTATCGCTTAAGCTGATGGGAGAAACAAGCCATAAAAGGCTTGTAAAAAGAAGATAATGTCTCATTAAGGCTGTCTCATAGTTGGCTATCACTCATTTATTTTATTATAAGTGGCCTACATGGATACGTCTAGCGCTGGGGCTTGCCAATACAGGGTCACCTCATTAAAAAGTAGCAAAAACTGAGCAATGGTATATTCTGTCATTCTT
>CAYGTQ010000010.1:231-31826 GCA_964352915.1 uncultured Legionellales bacterium | reverse complement strand
CCAAAAATTAAGATGACTGATTTTATCAAGCGTCGAGATGCTAATTTTTCTCAGAAATTTTTAGGTGTTATTTTATCTAAGATTGCTAAGAGCATTTTTGAAAGCATTTTTTTTGATAGGGAATCATTTATAAAAGCTAGGGATTCTTTACCCAAAGATGCATCTCTTGTGATCGTACCTTTGCATCGAAGTTATGCGGATTTTTTGATTTGTTCTTATTTGTTTTACTTGCATCCAGAGCTAGGGATTTCGGTGCCTAAAGTCGCAGCAGCCGAAGAATTTGCTAAAGTACCCATGTTAGGCAGAATTTTTTCTCGTTCAGGTGCTTTTTTTATTAAACGAGGTGCTGTGGATCCTTCTCTTAATAAAAATATTAATCAATTGTTAGATAACAAACAAGTCATAGAATTTTTTATTGAAGGGAAACGTAGTCGTTCAGGCCTTTACCTTGAGCCTAAACGAGGTTTGATGCGCTGCTTGCTTCAGTCAAATAAAAAAATAGCAATTTTGCCTGTCGCTGTATCATTTGAAGACTTGCCTGAGATCAATCACTTAATTAATGAAGTACGTGGTGAGCCGAAATCTCCTATGTCATTTTCTGCCACATTGAAATGGATTAAAAAAATACGAAAGAATAAATTAAATTTAGGGCAAGGGTTTGTTCGCGCAGGAGAGTTACAGGTTTTCGATAAAAATAGTGATTTGGATTTTGCCTGCAGGTCAGTAATGCAGCAGCTACAGGCACATACCACCATTACCGAGTATCATCTAAGTGCTTTTTTAAAACGGATTAATAACAAACAATTATCTAAGAGTTTTATTAGCAGTCTGATTCAAAGTCGGGGTGGTGTGGTTGCGGCGTCAAAAAAAGCCCCACCTGAATTGCTAGAGCCGGAATATGAACAATGGCTTAGAAACCACTGGCTCCATTGGTTTTATCATGATGCTAGGAAGTATTTAAGGCATAATTTTGCAGTTATAGATCATGTGACACAAAATGATTATTTATCTAGATATGGTATAGAATCTTCAAACTCCCATAAATTAGATAAACATCAAGATCAGAGCCGCTATTATGAGCTGTTGACTCATCTATTCAAACCCATTGTGGATGATTATCTAACAGCATTGTACGCTTTGAAACGAGCTAAAAAATCTTTCCATATCAAAGAGCTTTTTACTGTCAATACGTCGGTGTACTTGCCTTTTGCTGAGCAAGCTCTGAGAACTTTTAGCAACTTATTTTTATGTAAAAGAACCTCAAAAAACATCTATGAACGTACTTGCTCAGATCATATTTTAGATGAGTATATCTCTAATACACTTTGGCAACCTTTACAAATACAAGAATCTTGTTCTCAGGCTGAGCTTACTTATGAGCCGTGAGAACGAACCAAAGCATTATGTGATCACAGGTGGTACAGGGTTTTTAGGGCGCAAGCTGATTGAATTACTACACCAGCAAGGTCATGAACTGACATTATTATTGCGTAAAGCTAAAATTTGGCACGATTACGATTGGACAAAAAATTATCACGAACGCTTGTCGGTTGTAGAAATAGATTTGTTGGATCAGACTTCTTTGCTTGAGCCAGCGGCTTGGTCAAAATCTGTTGATGGAATTTTTCATTTGGCGGCGTTGGTTGCACACAGCCGGGAGCAGGCGGACCTCATAGAAAGTTTTAATGTACAGAGTACATTAGCAATGGTCAATTTAGCACATATGTGCCAATGTAAAGTGGTGGTTCTATCAAGTGCTGGGGTGGTAGGTTGTTTTCGTAGCCCTACAGACAGTGCAGATGAGCATGCGCCTTATTTGGTAGAGACTATTAAAAATTGGCCTTACTTTTATTCAAAATATTTGATGGAAGTTAAGGCTTTTGAATTGGCCCAGTCCAAACAAGTCCCTTTGGTGATGATAAGGCCACCCGTGTTGCTTGGTCCTTGCGATCATCGATTACGGAGCACACAGCATGTATTTCGTGCTTTAGCCAGTAGGTCGCCTTTGCTGCTCAAAGGCGGCATGAGCTTTTGTGATGTCCGCGATGTGGCGGCTGCCATCGGTCGTGCTATGGCTATACCCAATGCCAAAGCTGTCTATCATTTATCAGGCCATGGTATGGAGTTGAAAGATTTTTATTTTTTGGTTGCAAAGTGTGCGGGGAAAAAAGTATCTCCCATTATATTACCTTATAAACTGGTGGTTCTACTCTCCAAGTTACTGTCTTTTTCTCAAAAATTTTTACCGCTTGATCAATTGGTTAAACTTCCTGATTCTGTGCTTATTGAGATGGGACGCCATTATTGGAGTGTGCACTCATGCTACGCTGAAAAAGACTTGGGCTATACCCTAAGAGAAGCTGATAGCATTATCGCAGATACCATAGATTGGTTAAAATCAAATGGATTGCTGTCAGCAGATTGAATTCCAGATGAGTTGCTATTTTCGTGTATTTTACCAGCACTGCTGAATTGTGCCTGTCCCACTGACGCTTTTATTACCGAGGTGATTCATGGTGAATGTAGCACACAAGGCATCTTCTGTTGCTTGGGTGTTTTGTGGTGCAGCTGCGATCGTAAAAGTTGTCGCAGTTTTTGTGGTAATTGATAACTTATACCAACCATTGTCACTGGTCGCATTAGATAAAACATCTGTTGTTGCACTGTTAGCGGCAATGGTTGCTGTAGCATACGTATTATTCACAGAAAAATAGCGTGCCATACGATTGTTTAAATCAAGTAGGGCGGCTTTGCCTTCAGCGCGGCGCGACTTGACGATTTGCTGGGTATACATGGGATAGGCGAATGCGAGCAATAAGCCTATGATGGTGACAACAATCATCAGTTCAATGAGTGAAAAGCCTTTGATGCGATGTATAATCATACAATCTCTCCTTAGTTGATCAACTGTGCTATGAGTTGGGTCGTATGGGATAGGGAAGCCCCAATTTTCTTGAATAAACGGTCAATATAATGCCCATGTGCTTGATAAATTATGGTATTAGGTTCTTTGATGACATCACGAGCAACATCACGATCACTGCCAAAGCCGTCAATAAGCCCCAGCTCTTTGGCGCGGCCGCCCGTCCAGTATAATCCAGAGAACAGATCAGGGTGCTCTTTTAGCCGTTGTCCTCGTCCGGCCTTGACGTCATTCACAAATTGCTGATGCAGATCTTTGAGCATACTTTTTAAAATTAAAGCTTCATTCTCTTTAATCGGTGAGAAAGGATCGAGAAATCCTTTGTGCTCAGCTGATGTAAAAATACGTCGTTCAATTCCAATTTTTTCCATGATATTGACAAAGCCATAGCCATTGAACAGTACGGCAATAGAGCCGACAAAGCTTGATGGATTGGCATAAATTTCATGGGTAGCGCTGGCAATATAATAAGCTGCAGAAGCACAGACGTCGGCGCATACTGTATAAATTTTTTGCTTTGGGTGGACTTCTTTAAGTCGTATGATTTCATGGTAGATATAATCAGCGGTTACAGGCGTGCCGCCACCGCTGTTGATGCGCAATATAATGCCCGCGGCTTTGGGATTGTCGAAGGCTCGGTTGAGGCTGGCGATGATGTCATCAGCGTTGTTATCGGTATGATCGCCAATTTCACCATTGATTTCTATCAAAGCGGTGTGGGGTTGTTGATAGTCGCGTTTGATCAGGGAATCTTGAGTCCACATTTGATATAATATAAGCGTTAACCACAGCAAAAAGGCCAAACGAAAAAAAACCGACCAGCGTCTTTTGCGTTTTTGTTCAGTAAGCCATTCTTTGAGAAGCCATTGTTGGCTGTCCATGCTGGAGCGTGCGGCGGAATCTGAGTTATTATTGTTTGAGTCGAGCACTATATGATCCTATTTGAATTTTTTGCAAACAAGTTACTTGTTATTTACTAAAATTACCTCATCTGTAGAATAAGTATATGAGTTACTTGGGATGTTGTCATGAAAATCGATAAGTTTACCAGCAAAATGCAATCCATATTGTCGGATGCACAATCTTTGGCATTGGGTCGCGATCATGCTTTTGTTGAGCCTTTGCATGTGATGAAAATTTTAATTGAACAAGAGTCATCCATGGTGACGCCCTTGTTGTCTCAAGCAGGTGGCGATATGGCGAAGCTTGCTGAAGGCATCGATGATGCGCTGAGTCGCTTGGCTCAAGTTGAGGGTGCCGCAGGAGATATCCATATTTCTGCATCACTGAGTCGTGTGCTTAATGTGATGGATAGATTGGCACAAAAGCGTGGCGATCAATATATTTCAGTGGAGCTTTTTTTACAGGCAGTTATGGAAGTCAAAGATACACTGAGTGATTTGCTTAAAAAAATAGGGGTTGATCCTCAAAAGCTTAAGGCAGCCATTGATCAGATGAGGGGCAATGAAAAGGTACAAGATCCCAATGCTGAAAGCAAACGTGAGGCGCTTGAGCGTTACACCGTCGATTTAACAGAGCAAGCTGAGCAGGGTAAGCTCGATCCAGTGATTGGGCGTGATGACGAAATAAGGCGTACCATACAGGTTTTGCAGCGCCGCACCAAGAACAATCCTGTTTTAATCGGTGAGCCAGGGGTGGGTAAAACTGCGATTGTAGAAGGACTGGCCTTGCGCATCATCAATGGTGAAGTACCAGAAGGCATGAAACACAAAAAATTGTTGTCCCTTGATATGGGGGCTTTGATAGCAGGTGCTAAGTTTCGAGGTGAGTTTGAAGAGCGCCTGAAAGCAGTGATCAAAGAACTACAAAAAATGGCTGGGCAGGTAATTTTATTTATTGATGAAATTCACCTTGTAGTGGGTGCAGGCAAATCTGATGGAGCTATGGATGCAGGTAATTTACTCAAGCCAGCGCTGGCTCGCGGTGAGTTGCACTGTGTGGGTGCGACGACATTGGATGAGTACCGTCAATATATTGAAAAAGATGCAGCGCTTGAGCGTCGTTTTCAGAAAGTTTTGGTGGAAGAGCCAAGTGTAGAGGATACCATTGCTATCTTGCGTGGGCTTAAAGAGCGTTATGAAATTCATCATGGGGTAGACATCACCGATCCGGCCATTGTTGCTGCTGCTACTTTGTCGCACCGATACATCAGTGGACGACAATTGCCAGACAAAGCAATTGATTTGGTAGATGAAGCTGCCAGCCATATTCGTATGGAAATTGATTCTAAACCTGAATCTATGGATAAGCTAGAGCGCAGACTCATTCAGTTAAAAATAGAGAAAGAGGCCTTGAAAAAAGAGAATGATGATGCTTCTAGGAAGCGTTTGAGCACTCTTGAAGAAGATATTGTTTCTCTTGAAAAAGAATATGCTGACTTAGATGCCTTATGGTGCTCAGAGAAATCATCTTTGCAAGGTGCGCAGCAAGTCAAGGAGTCACTTGATCAGGCTCGTCTTGAAATGGAGTCCGCCAGGCGCTCTGGCGATTTAGCAAAGATGTCAGAGCTTCAATATGGTACGATTCCTGAGCTTGAAAAAGCTTTGAGTCAACAATCTAATGTTGGTGATACCCCCAAGACTTTGTTGCGTAATAAAGTAACTGATCATGAGATTGCCAGCATTCTTGCCAAATGGACAGGGATCCCAGTAGATAAAATCCAATCAGGAGAGAGAGAGAAGCTTTTACAGATGGAATCACTTTTACATGAGCGAGTGATTGGTCAAAATCAGGCAGTTGCAGCTGTAGCCAATACCATCAGGCGTTCACGAGCAGGTCTATCAAATCCCAAAAAACCCATAGGCTCATTTTTATTTTTGGGACCAACCGGTGTCGGTAAAACAGAGCTTTGTAAGGCATTGGCGGAATTTTTATTTGATACAGATGAAGCCATTGTTCGTATTGATATGTCTGAATACATGGAAAAGCACGCTGTTGCAAGATTGATTGGTGCGCCACCAGGTTATGTAGGTTATGAAGCAGGTGGTCTTTTGACAGAAGCTGTCAGGCGCCGACCTTATGCTGTTATATTGCTGGATGAAATAGAAAAGGCACATCCTGATATATTTAATGTTCTGTTGCAAGTGCTTGATGAAGGTCATTTAACTGATGGCCAAGGTCATAAAGTTGATTTTAAAAATACACTTTTGGTCATGACGTCTAACTTAGGATCGGATATAATTCTG
Organism: uncultured Legionellales bacterium; assembly: GCA_964352915.1. Taxonomy (GTDB): domain Bacteria; phylum Pseudomonadota; class Gammaproteobacteria; order PIVX01; family PIVX01; genus CAYGTQ01. Next base: position 25,697 of record CAYGTQ010000010.1, on the reverse strand, counting down.
GATGAGACCTATCAGGATAACTATGCTGCGATGTCATCGGCCGTGATGGCGGTGGTAGAAAAGCAAATGAGGCCAGAATTTATCAACCGTATTGATGACATGATTGTATTTCATGGTTTAACGCCTGCGCATATTAATGTGATTGTGAAGTTGCAGATTGAAGCATTAAAGCATCGTTTGAGTGAGCGGCAAATTGATCTTAACGCAAGCCCTGAGGCTCTGAGACATCTTGCCAATATAGGCTATGATGCCAGTTACGGAGCAAGACCACTGCGGCGCACCATCCAGCGATTGGTTGAGAACCCATTAGCCAGTGATATTTTAGAAAATCGTTTTGTAGCAGGTGAGTGCGTGATGCTAGGTGTGAGTGATGGCAAGCTTACTTTTTCCAAAGCAGATGCTTTATGAGAGGTATGAAAATGCTTTTTCAAGTCGTCAGTTGACGGGGGCATCAAAAGGGGGCAGAATGCGCTTTTTAGATGATAGGATTAATTTTCAGATGAAGAACAATAAAATAACTTTTATTTTATTTTTGTCTTTATTGAGCGTCGGTGGTTTTTCAAGAGCTGACCAAATATCTTCTCCTTTGGTATTTGATGAATATTTTTCACCTCATGTTGGAGCCAGTTTTGCACGAAGCCTTAAAGGTATGTACAGTAAGGCTTTGCCTTATGACTCAGAAAGACAAAGTCATCGTTTGTTGCGTTTGTTGGTAGAGCTTCCTGTGATTGATTTAAATTTAGCAGTGATTAACCATGAGGTCTTTGGTCATGGTTTTAGGCTGAGAGAGTTTAATGCTAAAAATATTCGTTACAAAATCAAATTCTTATCAGGCTCCGCCGGCTCAGATACTGCTTTTGCTATCAACAAACGAATTGGCGTTACCATTGGTGGTATAGAAGCCAGTGATGTCATGGCGAAACAAATACGCCGTGATTGGCAGACATCGGGCTCAATAGCTCTGCATGAGGCTCCTATGTACTTTGCAGGCTCCATCGATCAGCTTAATTATATTTATTTAACGAAAGATTCGACGGGTCATGATATCAATCATTATGTGTCTGAAATTAATACACTTTATGGCAAAAATATTTTAACCAAAAGAAAACTTAAGCAGTGGGCATCACTTGGTTTTCTTGATCCGTTTCTTTGGTATTCTATGATTTCAATGGGAGAATATGTTCAGTCAAACCAACAAAGCTATGCTTTTCCTATGCTGAGCCTCAGCCAAGAGCTTAAATATCTTCCAGGCCTGCGCATGGTATTAACACCTCATGGACCAGAGGCGCAATTTAATAACTACTTTAAATACAAAGATGCAGTTCCTTTTGAGCTGAGTGTCAATTATGGTGTGCTGTCCGAGCGTCGTTCGTGGTCCATTGCCTTGGAATCTTCTAGGCTTCTTACTTTAGAGAAGACTTTTGATGTTGGCGCACGCTTTATGGTCTGGAAGCAACCTAAGATTTTCGATACAGATGTTAATCTTATCACAGCTGCTGTCAAAAATAAGGCAGGTGGTTTGTTAACTTTGCTTGGCCAGTACCGAGTGACCAAGCATGCTGCAGTTTTGATGGAGGCGGGGTATAAAACTGCGGGTTTTGCCCAAGCCGAGAAGTTCAAGGGGTCCCCCATTTTTCGTGCAGGCTTCCGCTGGCATGCTTAAAAAGGAGTTCCGCAAAAGTTCAGCACTCAGGTGTTTGTTGTGTTAGATAGCTTTTATTTAGTGTATGGGTCATCAATGCGTCATTATATCTGAGTTTTTCCCAATTTATTATTGACTTGTGACTGTTCGAACTGTGTTATGTTATGGATGTTTCAGTAGAGAGACATCCGTTTAGTATCAATAAATTGCTTCTATTTTAACAGCCTCTAGCTTCATAATCAGTGTTTTTATGATCATGATCTAAGGCCTAACCCTTCATATCATAAGTTTAGCTGAATTTGATAAGCCTAGCTCCATATCATACCAGGCGAGATACTTACTTTAAAGAAATGCTGGTGAGTACAGCCTATAGCCATGCCATCAACAAATGCCCGCTATATTTATGAGTTGCTTACTTAACCCACATGAATGAAATTTTTGCTTTGTGCGCAGTTAAATTCAGAGGCTCTTTTCTGAGCCTCTGAATTATTTTTTGTGTTAATCATCAGAGGGAGTTCAATCTATCTCTGTTTTCTCATCAGGAGCAGTAGGGAGAACCATGGCAACACCACGGCCTGAATCATCAAAGGCTGCACTGGTAGTCATAAGCCCTGTTAACTTCAAGTCTGGCAAGCTTTGAGCGCTGTCAGTCATGTAACCAATAACCTGCGTCCAATTGGTAACAAAAGTAACAATCAAGGGTTTGAGAGTTACGTCTTGTGGTATAAAAGATAGCATATAGGCCACTGGTGAAGACGCGTCCACCTGACTATCAAGTTCATGCTTCCTGACAATAGCCTGTACTTGAGCGTGCAGTTGTTGCGCTAAGGTTTTCAATGCAGCACGATTACTTTTTTGCAGAGTACTGTGTTTATTTTTACGTCGTTTTTTACCTTTGACTCGATATAATGTTCCACCAAGTTTTAAGCTCACTGCATCCGCATTTTGAGCTTGAGCTTGATCACGTAAAATTGTATACAGATTTTCTGTAGACATCTGAGCTAAATCTGTAAGGCTTTTGCCAGCAAGATCACCTCGATTTTGGGTGACTTCATTTTTTAAAGAAGCTTGACGCTGAGCTACTTGTACTTGTCTTTGTACTTGGGCAAGGGTCACGTTGAGTAAAGCTTTAGCTTTTGCTACACGTGCTGCTAAGTGATCGAGCACTCCTCTTGTGCACGCATCGCATTTTTTTTGTAGTTGCTCTCCAGACGAGTTGGATGATTTGAAATCACTTTTGAGCTGCAAAGGTTCTTCCGGCTCAGTGCTGCTTGGGCTTGTCATCACAAATACGGCGCTGTACGCTGAGCGTTTTGCTGAGCTGTCAATGATTGCTTGACATTGCTTATCTTGAGCCACAAATTTAGCGAGCCCGTCACCATTACTTTCAGTTTGTGCTTCCATTGCCTGGTCCCAAGCATTCAACAACCCAAGCTCATACAAATCTGGGTCGAATCCTGCTTGTTGCAAAGGCCCTTTAAACTCCAACCAGTTGATAGCAAACGCGCAACCACCTGTGAACAAGAGAAAACAACTTAGCCATTTAATTATTTTCATAGCAACTAACCTTATACATAGCGTGTAAATCATACGGCGATTTTAACAGTTGCTATTTGATCTAACAAGTTGATTTTTGACCATGGATGAATGTTTGAATTTTGTTATAAATCAAAGTTTGGTAACCTAATGCCTGCTTGCGAATCAACGTTTATGGGTCAGACGGTGCTCATAAATAAAGCATAAGGGATGGGAGCTATTTGATTAACAACAGCTTATGGATGGCTTTCATGAGCTTGTTTATTTCATTCTCTCAAGTATCATCCCAGAGTTCCCTGTGTTAAAATCGTACCTATGATGCTAGTGCAAGACAAATCACCCAGTGACAGTTTACGCCATGGGTTAAGGCGTAGCTATCGGCTGCCCGAAGATCATGCTGTCGCTAAATTTTTACAGCATATTAACTTGTCGTCGGAAGATCGTGCGCAAATTCAAGATCGTGCGCGTCAGTTATCTGTAGATATACGCAAGCTACCTGTCGATCCTTTGGATGCATTTTTTGTGAATTATCGATTGTCATCACAGGAAGGGATAGCTTTGATGTGCTTGGCTGAGGCCTTGCTGCGTATTCCTGATTCTCGTACAGTAGATAATTTGATTCGTGATAAATTATCAAGGTCACAATGGCACAAGCTTATGTCTACGGTGACGCCGTGGTCAGTGCGCGCCGGCCAAAGGTCGCTGTCTTTAGCAAAATTTATGTTAGGTGATGAAGAAAACAGTGGTTTGGGTCTTCGATCGCTTTTAAGGCGCTCATCAGAGCCTGTGATTCGACAAATGGTCACACAGATGATGCGTATTTTATGTCGCCATTTTGTTGTGGGTGATGGTATTGAGAAAGCCATTAAACGTAGCCAAACATCAAAATTTTCTGAATATAGGTTTTCTTTTGATATGCTGGGAGAGGCAGCACGTACCTGGGAAGAAGCTCAGGCTTTCTTTGCTTCATACCAACATGCCATCGACCATTTGGGCTCTCTCTCTTTTGACAGTTCATTAATGGGTCGACCAGGGGTCTCGATTAAGCTGTCTGCCCTTCATCCTAATTTTAAAATGTTTAAGCGTATAAAATTACAGCAAGAATTATCACCTAAAGTTCTAAAGTTAGCGCAAGCATCCAAAGCACACCATATTGGCATGACAATTGATGCTGAAGAATCTGATACTTTAGAGTTGATGCTTGATCAAGTTGAAGTGCTCTTAAAAGAGCCAAGTTTAGCTGGTTGGTCAGGCTTAGGGGTGGTGGTGCAAAGCTATCAGAAACGAGCTTTGGATGTGATTGATTGGTTGGCTGATCTCAGCAGGGAGTATGAACGTCGTATCTGTGTACGATTGGTTAAAGGCGCTTACTGGGATACAGAAATCAAACGTGCTCAACAGGCTGGTCTTGATCAGTATCCAGTCTATACTCGCAAAGTAGCCACGGATGTGTCTTATATAGCTTGTGCACAAAAACTTATAGAACACAGTGATGTGATTTATCCGCAGTTTGCTACGCACAATGCTAACAGTGTAGCAACCATTCTTGCTTTGATGGGAGAGAATCGAGAGTTTGAATTCCAGTGCTTGTTTGGTATGGGCGGCACTTTGTATGATGTACTGAAAAAGAGCTTAAGCAAGCCGATTGCTTGTCGATATTACGCGCCTGTGGGGCCTTATAAAGAATTGTTGCCTTATCTCATTCGGCGGTTGCTTGAAAATGGTGCCAACACATCTTTTGTTAATCAAATCAACGATCCTGAGATACCTGTCAACACGTTGATTCATTCTCCTTTGGATGTTATTGAAGAGAGTGATTATCAACCGCATGCTAATATTGTACTGCCTAAAGCTATTTTTGGTGATGAGAGAGAGAATGCCTACGGTCCTGATTTAACCGATCCTTTGGTGCAACAACAACTGTCTGAAATGGCAAAAGAAGCTCTTAAACAGCGCCATGTGGTGACACCTTTAATTGATGGTAAGCGGTATTATACAGAGCCTCGCCCTATTTGTTTGCCTCGTGATCATGGGGTAGTGATTGGCGAGGTACATGCAGCAGAAGTGTCACACATCTCTCTTGCATTGCAAGTGGCACAGCAAGGGGTTCTTGCTTGGCAAAATTTTTCATTAGAAGAGCGTTGTGCATGTTTAAATCGCTTAGCTGATTTATTAGAGCATTCTTTTGGAAGGCTGCTGGCAGTACTGATGGAGGAGGGTGGTAAAACAGCCCCTGACGCAACATCAGAGATCCGTGAAGCCATTGATTTCTGCAGGTACTATGCGCATACAGCAAAACATGAATTGGCACCTAGAACCTTAAATGGTTATACCGGTGAGCTGAATGAGTTGCGTTATGTTGGGCGTGGTGTGGTGCTTTGCATCAGTCCTTGGAATTTTCCACTGGCCATTTTTCTTGGTCAGGTAACTGCAGCCTTGGTTGCAGGCAACAGTGTGATAGCCAAACCAGCAGCCCAAACATCATGCATCGCCTTTATGGCTGTGGAATTAGCTTTTGCAGCAGGCATCCCAACGAGCGCTGTGCAGTTTTTGCCAGGTGATGGTAAAACTATTGGCATGGGGCTTTTGCAATCAGGCGCGCTGCAAGCTGTGATGTTCACAGGCTCCACCCAAACTGGCCGCTTGATCAACCAGCAGTTGGCTAATAACCCAACACCTATTGTTCCTTTCATTGCTGAAACTGGTGGTATCAATGCGATGATTGTGGATTCTTCAGCTCTTTATGAGCAGGTGCTAGATGATGTGATGATGTCAGCATTTAATAGCGCAGGTCAGCGCTGCTCAGCTTTGCGTATTTTATATGTGCAAGAAGAGGTACTGGATAAATACTTACAAGGCCTTCAAGGCGCTATGGCTACTTTACATGTGGGGGATCCACGTTCTCTTGCAACTGATGTAGGCCCTGTGATTGATAAGGTCGCTCAAGCAAGTTTGCTGGCACATATTGAAGTGATGCAAGATCAGAATCATATGTTGTACCAGACACCTTTAAGTTCGGATTGTGCGCGGGGTACTTATGTACGGCCAACTTTGTGCTTGCTGGAGCATGCGGAGCAATTGCATGATGAACAGTTTGGCCCAGTATTGCATGTTGTGAGTTATCGTTCTAATGAGCTTGATAAAGTTGTGGCACACATTAACCAAACGGGCTATGGACTTACTCTTGGGATCCAAAGCCGCATTCAATCGGTGGTAGAGCGCATTGTTAAGCAAGCTCGGGTGGGCAACTGCTATGTGAATAGAGATATGGTAGGTGCTGTGGTGGGGGTGCAACCTTTTGGTGGTGTCGGTTACTCTGGCACAGGACCTAAAGCAGGTGGCCCACATTATTTGCATCGCTTGTGTGAAGAGCGCACTTTTACCGATAACATCACGGCATGCGGTGGCAATGCCAGCCTTTTAACGCTGGATGATGCGTGATACACCTGCAATTTAGTAATTTCTTATGAAGCAGTGGCAATCGTACACAGGCTTTATCTGGGCTATGGTTGGAGCAGCCATAGGTCTTGGTCAGATCTGGAAATTGCCTTATGCCATAGGGGACTCTGGTGGCAGTGCTTTCTTACTGGTTTATATGCTGGCCACTCTTTTGGTAGGATTACCAGCACTTCTAGCAGAAATGAGCGTGGGGCAACTGGCTCCTGACGCATCTGTACCAGCATTACGTACGTTGATTGCGCGTTTTCAAACTTCGCATGTTTGGGTAAGCCTCGGCTGGTGGGGGCTGATTATTTTGCTCTTGATTCTATCTTTTTATGCCGTGGTGGCTGGATGGTCGTTGGCTTATATGCAGGCCATGTGTTTTGGTGATCTGCAAGGGGCTGATGCTTCGCAAATCACAGCATATTGGCAGCAACTCATGGCTTCACCCATGCGTATGTTGCTTTTTCATAGCATTTTTTTAGGCTCGGTATTACTTGTTGTGTCTTTTGAAGTTACCCAGGGTATTGAAAGGATCTGCCGCTGGTTTATGCCTTTGCTTGGCATATTTTTCATGCTGCTGCTTATTAAAGGTGTGTTCCTCGGTGGTGGCGGTGAAGCCGTGCACTTTTTGTTTCATCTGGATCTCAGTCGTCTTACGCCTGACATCATCATTGCAGCGATTGGCCATGCTTGTTTCACTTTAGCTATAGGCTCTGGTTGTATGCAGTTGTATGGAGCGTATATGCCACGAGCTTACGGATTAGTTCGAAGTGCTGTGGTGATTGTTTTGTTGAATTGGTGTATGGCTTTGCTGATCGCCTTAGCACTGTTTTCACTGGTGTATGGCTATCAGCTGCTACCCAAATCAGGGCCTGGGCTTATTTTTGAGGTTTTGCCAATGGCATTTAGTCACATGTGGTGGGGCTCTTTATGGGGAGCTTTATTCTTCACAGCTGTTTTTATTGCTGCCTGGACATCTGCGGTATCTTTGGCCGAGCCTGTTATAGTGTATTTTGTATCACGGGGATATTCGAGATCGCATGCTTCTGTTATGCTTGGATGCATAGCATGGATTTTAGGACTGGGCTGCGTATTTTCTTTTAACATCGGGCAGGATTTATTTATTTTCGGTCACTGGACATGGTTTACCGTACTCACCGATCTGACCACTCATGTGATGCTGCCGTTGGGGGTTTTGGCTTATGCTGTTTTTGTTGGTTGGGTACTGCCATCTGATGCAGTGAAATTCACATTAGCTGTTAACAGATCATGGGTTTTTTATGGATGGCTTGGTCTGATTCGTTTTTTAGTGCCTTTAGCGATTTTGTCTATAATGATACACAGCTTAGTCCATAGTATAGGGGATTAATCTTATGCGATCTTCTGCACATTCAGGCCAGCGTTCATTGCAATCTTTGCAGCCTATAGCTATCAAACATGGTAGGCTGGGGCTCTACTACTTTATGGTATTGTCATTAGGTGTGCTGTGCTTGTGGCTTGGTGATCGTCCTTTGAATAATCCTGATGAAGGGCGCTACGTACAGGTGGCTCTCGATATGTGGCGTTATGGTGATTGGATAACACCACTACTCAATGGTATGAAATTTTTTGATAAGCCTATCTTATTTTATTGGCTGGAGGCTTTAAGCTTAGGTGTTTTGGGTGTCAATGAATGGGCGATGCGGTTTGTACCAACATTAGCAGCCTGGCTTAGTGGTGTTGGGCTCTATATCGTGGTGCGTGAACTTTACGATGAGCGTGCCGCTTGGCTCAGTGGGTTTTGTCTTCTTTTGAATCCTCTTTATTATGCTGGTGCACGCTATGTCAATGTAGATATGCTTGTGTGCTGTTGGCTGACTCTGTGCTTATTACCTCTTTGGTGGTATTTAAACCAACCTAATATTCATAAAACATGTTGGCCATTAACCTTAGCTTATGTGATGGCAGCATTGGCTGTTTTAACCAAAGGTTTGATTGGGATAGTTTTTCCAGGGGCTATTTTAGTTCTGTGGGCATTATGGCAGCGTGATTGGCGTGTACTGGCGAAGTGCTGGCAATGGCGTGGCGTGATGCTTTTTGTTGTTTTGGTGGTTCCTTGGTTTGTCATGGTGCAACTTAAAAACCCGGAGCATTTTCATTATTTTGTCGTCTATCAACATTTCACAAGATTTTTAGATACAGGCTTTAACAATCCTATGCCTATTTGGTTTTATCTGCCCGTTTTTTTTATAGGATTTTTCCCTTGGAGTGCTTGGATATTACAAGCATGTCGCTACAGTACCACTCAATCAAGTGCCAAGTTAACGGTGTACAATGATAGTCGGTTTTTATTAGTTTGGTGTGGTTTTATTATATTATTTTTTTCGCTGCCACAGTCTAAAATTTTATCTTATATCTTGCCAGCTTTTCCGCCGGCTGCAGCGTTGGTGGGGTGTTACTTATCAGAGCAATGGTTTGCAAGATTTCAAGGTGGGATATTTCATGGTTTTGTAGCAGTGTGGGGTGTGGCTCTTCTGCTGGCTGCAACAGCTTTCTTTTTGCCTTATTTCTGGGGAAAATGTCCTGAGATCCCAAATTCATACTACATGGCTTTGATGGTTTGGTCTTTATCTCCTGCTTGGGTTTTGCACGCCAGTAATAAGCAAGGGACGCGTGCTTTGTATACAGGCGTTGCATTATTTAGCTTAGTTTTTTTGTTGTGGTTAGTAGGGTTATCACCTAAAGTAGTGCGCAATACCACAAAACCTGTAGCCGAAGTACTTAACCCCATATTGACCGATACCGATGAAGTTATCAGCTATTATGAATATTTTTATGATTTTCCTGTATATACCAATAAGCGCTTAAGTATTCTGGATTTTTGGCATGAGCCAGCCAGCAGCGACAATTATACTCGACAGTTTCAATGGTCAAGCCAGTATCAGGATACTTCACGTTGGCTGGTGGACGATGTCGAATTTCTGAAACGTTGGAAAAGCAAACAGCGTAAATTTTTACTGTGCGTAAATGCTGACATAGAAAATCTGCAGCGTCGATATCGACTGCAGCGCTTAGAATTTTATCAAGTCATGCAAACTGATTATGTCACAGTATTCAGTAATCAACCGATGGCTATGTAAGTGCGATGATAAGAATTAGCATAGATACTGCTTCGCAGGTGTGAATTTACGGTAGTAACAGTAAAGGTTTTTAAGAGAGCAACCATCAAGTGCATGTTTTCCTAAGGATGTCATGACTATTTGATATTAAAAATTAGCGCTATTAGGTGTTCTTGGAAAGGCAATGACATCACGCACGTTGCTAAGTCCTGTGATGTAACTGATGAGCCTTTCAAGCCCTAAACCAAAGCCTGCATGTGGTACTGAACCATAAGCTCTTAAATCACGATACCAGCTGTAATCTTTTAAATTAAGCTGCATTTCTTCAAGCCTTTGGTCAAGTTTCTCTAAACGTTCTTCACGTTGGCTACCACCAATAATTTCTCCCATACCAGGCACAATGATGTCCATAGCAGCTACGGTTTTGCCATCATCATTGGCGCGCATGTAGAAAGCTTTGATGTCTTTAGGATAATCAATAATGGCTACAGGGCCTTGATAGATTGCTTCAGCGAGAAAACGCTCATGTTCAGATTGCAAATCGATACCCCAACTCACAGGGAATTCAAAATGTTTCTTTGCAGCTTGCAGTTGTGTAATGGCATCGGTGTAGGTGACAGTTTCCAGTGGCTTTTGCAGTAAAGCCTGTAAGCGATTAATGCAGTCTTTGTCGATTCTTTCAGCACAAAACTCTAAATCATCTTGACGTTCATTTAATACAGTACGAACCACATGGTTCAACAAGAGGCTTGCAAGTTTGATGTTGTCAAAAATGTCAGCGAAGGCTACTTCAGGCTCAACCATCCAGAATTCAGCTAAGTGTCGGCTGGTATTGGAATTCTCAGCTCTGAAAGTAGGGCCAAATGTATAAACTTTGGAAAGTGCTAGGCAGTAGGCTTCGGCGTTGAGCTGACCTGATACGGTCAGAAATGTCTCTTTACCAAAAAAATCCTGTGTAAAATCAATTTGTCCTTGCTCGTTGTGCGGTAAGTTCATTAAATCCAAAGTGCTGATCCGAAATTGTTCACCGGCACCTTCGCAATCACTGGCGGTGATGATAGGCGTGTGTAACCAGAAAAACCCTGCTTTATGAAAAAATTGATGAATGGCTTGTGAGACAGCGTGACGGATCCGCATGGCAGCTGCAATGGTGTTGGTGCGCGGCCTTAAATGGGCAACATCACGCAAGAATTCAAGTGTATGGCGCTTAGGTTGAATGGGGTAACTTTCAGGTGCGAGCACTTGCCCAATGATTTCAAGTGTGCTGACTTGTAGTTCAAAAGACTGGTTGCGCCCTTTTAATGGCACCAGTTGCCCTGTGGCTCTGAGAGCTGTGCCTGCAGTGATACTTAAGATCTCATCTTGATAATTGGCGAGTGCGCTTGGCGCTACCAATTGTAAAGTAGATTGGCAAGAACCATCTGACAGTTGAATGAATGAAATACCAGCTTTGGAGTCACGACGAGTTCGAGCCCAACCTTGTACAGTGATGGTTTGCTCTAGTGGAGGAGAACTTAACAGCTCTTTGATGGCATACAGGGCCGGGCTTGTCATGGTTAATGCTCACTTTAAATGGTTTTTATACTGTTGCAGAAATCTTGCCGTGAGTGTTTTGTGTGAACGACACTACAGCGCGATCAAAGCGGCTTGAAGTCATATTGGAGCATAATTTTTGCAATAAAGCCAGCGCATATCGCTGCAATTTAGCCGAAGAATCTAGTTTGTTTTGGAAAGCTACAAGAGGTGGATTGATGCTTTCAAAATATTTGGCTGGTAAATTTGTCAGTTGTTTATCTAAAAATGAGGCGTGAAGTAAACCATCTTTGGAATGTTTGCCATGCCAAGCATAATCTAGATAGCGCAGGGAGAAATACACCAATGATACCTGCTTCATCAAATAAAATTGAGCATGGATGCTCTCTTTGGGCATTTTTTGAAAATAGCTGTGTAGCAACACATGCTCATCAAGCGGTGAAAATTGGAAAAAATTAGCGACGGTTGCTAAATCAAACAAGGGGTTCCCCATGGCTGCAGTTTCCCAGTCAATCAGCCACAATTTGCTTTTATTGTGTAATATATTAAAAGGATGTAAATCATTATGGCAAGGGCATTCCTTTTGTGCTTGCATCAGTGGCTCGTAGAGTGATTGTAAGCGTCGATGAGCCTTGAGCACACTGTGGGGTAGTCCCTTTAGCTTAGGATAAAGTTTAACCATCAACTGATTAATTTCATGAGCCACATCGCTTTTGTAAGGTAACTGTGGTCCGTTGTGCAGCTGGTAAAGTGTGCGAGCTATTTTTCTGGGAAGTCGGTTATGCTGGCTTTTGAGATAAATTGGCTGGTGTTCAACGTAATTGAGGCGCATGATACCTTGAGTACGGTTGCTATAACCCAAAGTGGGTGCAATGGGCAAGGTGGACAAAAGCTCCGTATTGGTGAATTCACGCTCGATCAGATCTTGCTCTCTATTTAAATCCAATTGGCGTAGTACGTAGCTTTGCTTGGGGCAAGCGATCCGATAATTATGTGCTTGAGATTGACCTTCAGATAAAGAATGGATATGACAGCTTGCATGAGCCATGGAGCTGGCAGAGCTCACACATGAGATCAGGGTGAGGCAAGCTGCTAGCATATTTAAGCAAATGTTTAAGGGTAATGGCATAGGGCAATGTCTTCATATGGGTATTTGGTTGATGAGTATAGTGTGTGCTTCCTTGCGAAACAGAGGGCAATTGCTGTCTTGGTGCATCAGACAAAGCTGTATGGAACAGTAGCCAGGTGCCTACTGTTAATTGTGTATACAATTGATTACAATCAACTGATGGAACATAGTGGATTTTTCTTTACAATTTGTGTGATTTATACAGGTGCGGCTTTATTGTCTACTCTGGTGTTGTTCACGCGCCAATCTCTTTTGGTGGCCTATATTTTACTTGGCGTTATACTGGGTCCTTGGGGTTTGAAATTAGTCCATGATGTTAATGTTGTGCACCAGATTGGTGAGGTAGGCATTACTTTCTTGCTATTCTTGCTTGGCTTGGATTTAAAGCCAAAGAATTTGGTTCAAATGTTGCGCAGAATGACGCTGGTTTCTCTTTTAAGCTCAGCTTTATTTGTGGCCATAGCGTATGCTGTGAGCAGAGCTTACGGATTTTCTCATTTAGAAAGCTTGGTGGTGGGAGCTGCTTTGATGTTTTCCAGCACCATCATTGGCTTGAAGTTATTGCCCACGACCATGCTGCATCATCAGCATACCGGTGAGGTGATGATCAGTGTGCTTTTAATACAGGATTTTATCGCCATTGCGGTGCTGCTGCTTTTGCAAGGCGCTACCGATGGCTTCTCTGTGGGAGATGTTGGCAAGGTGGTGGTGGCATTGCCAGGCTTGATGTTACTTGCTTATCTTATTGAGCATTATGTGCTTGAGAAGTTATTGGCACGCTTTGATCAGATCCAGGAATATGTGTTTCTCTTGGCCATTGGTTGGTGCCTTGGCTTTGCTGAACTGGGCTCATACCTTAAGGTATCCAGTGAGATTGGTGCTTTTATTGCAGGTGTGGCTTTAGCTTCAAGCCCCATATCGCAGCATATCGCTCAGACCTTAAAGCCTTTGCGTGATTTTTTCTTGGTTATGTTTTTCTTTGCGATGGGTGCAGGGTTTGACTTAGCTTATCTGGATAAAATTCTGGTGCCCGCTTTGCTTATGGCAGGCTTGATGTTGGTTTTAAAACCGTATATTTATTATGGGTTATTGCGCAGCAGTGGTGAGCAGGATTCTGTGGCTATGGAAGTGGGTGTTCGCCTTGGGCAAGCCAGTGAGTTTTCTATTTTGGTAGCCAGCATTGCCTCCATCAGCTTAATTCGTGATGTGGCCAATTATTTGATATTAACCACCACCATCATCACTTTTATTGCCTCTTCCTACATTGTGGTTTTACGCTATCCCACACCTCTGGGTTTAACTGAGCGTATGCGTAAGGATTAGTGCTGTGATAAAGTCCGCGGCTGGTCAAGATGATGGCTTTCAAGATCTGAGGCTACCTGTTTTAAAGCATTTCCCTGGAAACGCGCAGTTTCAGCAATTGATCTGATGTGCTCCAGTGAGTCAGGCAAATGATCTTTAAGCGCATTGTACAGAGCTGGTATTTGATCAGCACGTCTTAAGTTGTGTTCGAAAACACGCATGATGTATTCAGGCGTTATGCCAGGAGGTCTCTCAGGGAGCTGTGCTGTCAAATCCTTAATCAGTTCAAACGCATTGCTCATGTCACGATGTATTTGCATAATGGTACGTGCCAATTGAGTCTGAGCCCGTAACGCAAGTGGTTCGCCATGCTTTTCATATTTACCATCTAAGTACTTGGAAGCAGTTTCAAAGGCTGCGGTGTCTTCTCCCGCATTAATATGATGTTTGATGGCTTGATACAATGCAAGTTCTGGTGGATAGGTATCTTTAAAGCTCTCGTATAAACCAAGCACAAGCTTCATGAGAGTTTCTTTGCCAGCTAAATTTGCACTGCTTAGGATTTGAGAGATGACCTGCCTTGGTGCAAATTCCACAGTTTGCGAATAAAGAAGCACAGCATTGTGTACATATGATGAGAGCCCTGCCTCGCTTAAATTGAAAGAGGCGGGTTTGTCAATGAACGCTTCGGTATAAAGTGATGATAATTCCTGGGCAAGCAAATAAGATAAGTGCTCGCTGTCACGCGCCTTATGGTGAACACGTTGAGCAATAGTAAATAGCTCTTCTGGTTTAGTCTGTTTGATAATTTCTGATTGCTGCAGTTGAGATAAGCTTTGGACTATTGTCAGTTGGCTGATTTTAGCGTCTACAAAGTCAAGCATTTCTTTCTGCTCTGCATTCAATTTGACTCCTGAAGTTTGTTGTTCTCTGAGAGCTTGCGCCTGCTTGCTGATTGTTGAGTCCTGATAATGATTTTGCCCTTGAAGAAAATTTAAAAGGTTATCAATTGTCGCAGTCAAAGACAATTGTTGTGCCTGGAGAGATAATTTAATAGCTTCATATTCTTCTTGAAAGCTTCTCAAGCCAGAAGTGCTTGTTTTAGTTTTCATGGCTTGTAGCAGTTTATTATGTGTGGGCATGGTATTGCGGTCTTTATAAAATACTATTTTTCATATCAGTATAGCGTTTAAATACACAAAGCATGCGCTGTAAAATGAATAGGGACAAAATAAAAAGACAATAAAATGGACTCTAAGGTCATTAATCAACCAACAAAATGCGCTTCGTGCACCATGCAATTTTTGGCGGGCTAACAGCATGCTTATCTGATAAAGTAAGCCGTAAAGCTTAAGGATGCTGTCCATAAGTGAGATTTTTCGCTATGCTCAAAGCATGGTTGGATTAAATTTGTATTTTATATCAAGAGGTTTTTATGTGGTTTGTGCGTTTGGCCATTTTGGCGTTGGTTTTTTCTATGTTGACAGGATGTATCGCGCGTTATGAAACGGTGTATCGTTATCAATCACCACAAAGTAAAGACGGCAAGACATGTGTTAAACACTGTTTGGGATCGCGCCAAAATTGCATGAAATGGCTTAAGAAAAAACATTTCAAAGCATGTTTGCCCAAACGTGCATGGCCAAGAGACGCCAAGCCTTCTATGCAGGAACTTAAAGACTGTACTTTACCTAAGTCGATTACCGAGCGTTGCTGGTCATCCTATCATGCTTGTTACCGTTTATGTGGAGGAGAGGTGAACAGTTATGAGCAATGTGTCGCAAATTGTGATTGAAGATAAGCTGGTTGATGCTATGATAAAAGATGTGAATCATTAAATTCTCAAGCAGTTACGCCCCAATATTTAGGAAGTAAGTTTTATGTCAGAGCAGAACTTTCATGATGTCGATCCTGCAGAAACTAAGGAATGGCTTGATGCATTGGAAGGGTTGATAGCCCAAGACAGTCCTGAGCGCGCTCAATTCATCGTAGAGCAATTGCTGGCTCACCCCAAACTGTCTTTATCCGCCCAAAGTGGCAGCAATACACCTTATTGCAACACCATTACTCCTGAGAATGAAACCATCATGCCTGATGATGGAGGGGTAGCTAAGCGTGTCAGCGCTTTGATTCGCTGGAATGCTTTGGCCATGGTATTGCGTGGCGGCAAGCGTGATTCATCATTGGGTGGTCACATCGCTAGCTATGCTTCTTCAGCTATTTTATATGAAGTAGGCTTTAATTATTTCTTTAAAGCACCTACTGCTGAAAATCCTGGTGATTTGGTTTTTGTGCAAGGGCATTGTGCACCTGGTATTTATGCAAGAGCATTTCTTGAAGGCCGTTTGTCGGAATCTAAGCTTGATCGTTTTCGTCAAGAGGCTTTAGCGCCTGGGTTACCTTCTTATCCTCATCCATATCTGATGCCTGATTTTTGGCAATTCCCTACCGTATCTATGGGCCTTGGGCCTATGCAGGCCATTTACCAGGCACGGTTTTTAAAATATTTACATAATCGCGGTTTGGCAGATACCAGTCAGCGCAGAGTATGGGCGTTTCTCGGTGATGGTGAAACCGATGAGCCAGAGTCTTTGGGGGCACTGAGTATTGCAGCGCGCGAAGGCTTGGATAATCTGACTTTTGTTATCAATTGTAATTTACAGCGTTTAGACGGTCCGGTGCGTGGTAACGGTAGTATTGTACAAGAACTTGAGTCAATTTTTCATGGCGCTGGTTGGAATGTCATTAAGCTTTTGTGGGGTAAGAAATGGGATCCTCTGTTTGCCAAAGATCAAACAGGCATTTTGCTAAAACGTATGCATGAATGTGTAGATGGAGAATACCAGGCGTATAAAGCCAGAGATGGCGCTTATGTACGTCAGCACTTTTTTGGTAAATACCCTGAGTTGGAAGCTTTGGTGGCCGATATGTCCGATGATGATATTTGGCGCTTAGGTCGCGGTGGACACGATCCTCAAAAAGTTTATGCAGCTTACCATCAAGCCAGTCACCACCAAGGCCAGCCTACCGTCATTTTAGCAAAAACCGTCAAAGGTTATGGCATGGGAGCTGCTGGTGAAGCTCAGAACATCACCCATCAGCAGAAAAAAATGGAGCTGGAGCATATTCGAGCTTTCCGTGATCGCTTTCAGATCCCCATTGAGGATAAAGATTTAGAGTCAGTACCTTATTACCGGCCAGCCGATGGTAGCGAAGAAGCCAAGTTTTTACGCGATACGCGTGCGAAACTTGGAGGTGCATTCCCTGTGCGCAAAGTGGTATCCAATCCATTGGATGTTCCTAAGCTTGAAGCTTTCAAGCTATTACTGGAGGCTAGTGGAGAACGAGAATTTTCTACCACCATGGCTATGGTGCGTTTGATGAATATTTTGTTGAAAAATAACGCCTTGAAAGATCGTATTATTCCGATTGTGCCAGATGAGTGTCGTACTTTTGGTATGGAAGGCATGTTTCGACAATTTGGTATTTACTCACCTAAAGGCCAGTTGTACACGCCTGAAGATTCTGATCAATTGATGTTTTATCGTGAAGCTACGGATGGTCAAATTTTAGAAGAAGGCATTAATGAAGCAGGTGGTTTTTGTTCTTGGATGGCAGCGGGGACATCTTACCAAGTGAGTCAATTACCCTTAATTCCTTTTTATATTTATTATTCTATGTTTGGGTTTCAGCGTATTGGTGATTTAGCTTGGGCCGCTGGCGATGCCATGGCACGAGGTTTTCTGGTGGGTGGTACCGCAGGACGTACCACGCTTGCAGGAGAAGGGTTACAGCACAATGATGGTCATAGCCATATTTTAGCGGGCACTATTCCTAATTGCATCAGTTACGATCCTGCATTTGGTTATGAATTGGCTGTGATTGTGCAACATGGTTTGCAGGAAATGTATGTCAAAGAGCGAAATGTCTATTTCTATCTAACAGTTACCAATGAGAAATACACTCACCCTGCGATGCCTGATTCAGTTGAGAAGGGTATCATCAAAGGTATGTATCACTTAAAAAATGTGGGTAAGAAAAATCAGCCTAAGGTACAGCTTCTAGGAAGCGGTACCATTTTACGTGAAGTCCTTGCGGCAGCTGATTATCTCAATGAGCATTGCGGTGTGAGTAGTGATGTTTGGAGTGTGACCAGCTTCAATGAGCTTAAACGAGAAGCGATGTCTGTGGAGCGTCACAATCGAATTCATTACACAAAAGCACCTCGTCAAAGCTACGTCAGTAAGCTTTTATACGAGCGTGAGGGACCTGTGATTGCTGCTACGGATTATATGCGTTCTTACGCCGATCAGATCAGATCAGAAATTCTAGGACCTTATGTGGTGCTTGGAACCGATGGCTTTGGTCGAAGCGATGGCCGAAGTGAATTGCGCCGCTTCTTTGAAGTGGATAGCCACGCTGTGGTCATGGCTGCTTTGAAATCATTGGTGGATGAGAAAACCATTGATGTCAATGTATTACAAAAAGCTATTAAGCAAATGGATATAACGCCCAGTTCATCAGATCCTTTTGCCACCTAAAGTAACTAAGGAGAGGCCGTTGACCAAAGAAATTGAAATTCGTATACCTGATTTGGGTAATGTGCAATCTGCTTCAGTGATTGAAATTTTAGTTAAATCAGGTGATAGAGTTGAAGTAGGTGGCGCTTTGATTACAGTAGAGACCGATAAAGCCTCGATTGATGTACCAAGCTCTACAGCTGGCGATGTGATTGCTGTTACATGCCAGGTAGGCGACCAAGTATCATCGCACGATGTCATTGCTAAAATCACAGTGCAAGATTCAAATGAGTCAGAAAAATCTCCTGGTGATGCTAAAGAAGCGGCACTGGAGAAACCAAAAGATGTTGTGGCACAGCCTGTGGTTGTCCCAGACATTGGTCAAAGTGCGCCTGTGGATGTTATTGAAGTGCATGTGGCCGTTGGTGATACTGTCGAAGCTGAAACACCTCTGATTACTTTGGAAAGTGATAAAGCCAGTATGGACATCCCAGCACCTCATGCGGGTCAAGTAGCGGTTTTATCGGTGAAAGTAGGTGATAAAGTGGGCACCGGTGATGTCATAGCGATGCTCACAGGTATGCCGGTGGCTGTATCTGCTCCAGCAGTGCCTATCGCAACCTCAAACCAACCAAAAGCGTCAGCTGTAGTTGAGTTACCACCTACCAAAGAAAAAATGATAGAGCAGGCAGGTAATGTTGTGTATGCAGGGCCTGCTGTGCGCCGTGTGGCGCGTGAATTTGGCGTGGATTTAACACAGGTTGTCGGCAGTGCTCGCAAAGGCCGTATTGTGGTTGAAGATGTGCAGAAGTATGTCAAATCACGTTTACAAACAGGTGCTGGAAAGCAAGTCCCTTCAGGGCCCGTGCCTACTTTGCAGTCATTAGCGCAGTACGGTGATGTGGAGGAATTGGCTTTATCAAAGATTAAACAGCTGACAGCTCAGCACATGAGTTATTGTTGGCAAACCATACCCCAGGTAACCCAATTTGATGAAGCTGATATCACTGAACTTGAAGCTTTTCGCCAACGTAAAAAAGATGACGTGCTCAAGCAATTTGGTGTACGTCTAACCCCCCTTGTATTTATTATGAAAGCCGTGGTGCATACCTTGCAGCAATTCCCGAATTTTAATGCCAGTTTAAGCGGTACAGGGCAAAGCCTCTATGTTAAAAAGTATTATCATATAGGCGTCGCTGTTGATACGCCTAAAGGGTTGGTGGTGCCGGTGATTCGCGATGTTGAACAAAAAAGTTTGGTAGATTTAGCACAGGAATTGACAGAGATAAGTGGGCGCGCACGAAAAGGTGGTCTTGGTCCTAAAGAAATGCAGGGGGGTACGTTCACCATTTCAAGTTTAGGTGGGCTTGGCGGTACCGCTTTCACGCCTATTGTGAATGCGCCTGAGGTTGCTATCCTTGGTGTAGCCAAATCAGCCAAAAAGCCAAGCTGGGACGGTGATCGATTGGATTGGATCCCCAGATTAATGTTACCCTTATGTCTTTCCTACGATCATAGGGTGATTGACGGGGCTGAAGCAGCGCGCTTTTGCCGTCATTTAGCAGATAATTTGACCGATATGAAAAATATGTTGTTATAAGCTCAGGATGACCGGTCTGAGTTAAGTTAAGAAGAGGAAATTTATGTCTGATAAAACCATACAAGTTGATGTCGCTGTACTCGGTAGTGGCCCAGGTGGTTACACAGCAGCTTTTCGTGCAGCTGATTTAGGAAAAAAAGTAGCCTTGATTGAGCGTTACGAGCAAATTGGTGGTGTGTGTCTTAACGTGGGTTGTATCCCTTCCAAAGCTTTGCTGCATATGGCCAAAGTTTTGGATGAAGCAGAATCAGTTAAGGCCCATGGTATTGATTTTGGCCAACCAAAAATCGACACTAAGGCTATTGTTTCTTGGAAAGATGGTGTGGTCAAAAAATTGACTGGTGGTTTGAAGATGCTTGCCAAGCAGCGCAAGGTGGATTTGCTCCACGGTGTGGGTAAGTTTGTCAATGATCATGAAATCGTGGTCGAAAGTAAGGATGGTCTTGTGCATGTGAAATTTGAACATGCCATCATTGCTGTCGGTTCATCGTCGGTGCGCCTACCTTTTGTTCCGGAAGATCCGCGTATCATCACATCAACCGGTGCTTTAAAATTAGAACAAACCAAAGGTGAGATGTTGGTCATTGGTGGTGGCATCATTGGACTTGAGATGGCTACAGTGTATGACGCATTGGGTGCGAATATCACTGTGGTGGAATTGACCGATCAATTGATGCCCGGTGCTGATCTTGATTTGGTGAAGCCCTTTGCCAAACGTGTAGAACAGCGTTATAAAAGCATTCGTTTAGGCACCAAAGTGACCAAGGTTGAGGCTAAGAAAGATGGCATTTATGTGACTTTTGAAGGTAAGTACAAATCAGATAAGCCAGAGCGTTTTGAAACAGTATTGCTATCGGTAGGCCGTTCTCCTAACGGTGGTTTGATTGATGCTGATAAAGCCGGTGTGCAGGTAGATGAGCGTGGTTTTATTGCAACCGATAAGCAAATGCGCACCAATATGCCACATATTTTTGCCATTGGTGACGTGGTAGGCCAACCTATGTTAGCACACAAAGCCATTCCCGAAGGCAAAGTGGCTGCTGAAGTGATTGCAGGCCTTAAACATTATTTCGATCCACAATGTATTGCTTCTGTAGCTTACACCGATCCTGAAGTGGCTTGGGTGGGTGTGACTGAGCTGCAAGCCAAAGCTGAAGGCATTAAGTATGATAAAGGCGTGTTCCCATGGGCTGCCAATGGACGTGCTTTAAGCCAAGGTCGCGCTGAAGGCATCACCAAGGTGTTGTTTGATGAGAACAACCGTATCATTGGTGCTGGTATTGTCGGGCCTCATGCTGGTGATTTGATTTCTGAAGCGGCGCTGGCTATTGAAATGGGATGCGATGCTGAAGACATTGCTTTGACCATTCACCCTCATCCTACTCTGGCAGAAACTTTTGCTGCTGCAACCGAAATGTTTGAAGGCACTATCACCGATTTGTACGCACCTAAAAAGCATTGATGACTCTTGAGCTTATCTTCCGGCCGTTCAAGCCGGAAGACGTGACTTGGGCTGGTGAAATTGCAAAATTAAGTGATTTAGCAAGCTGGCAGGCAGCGGGCCTGCAAGCTTCATTGGATACACCTTATCAAAAACTATGGGCCTTGTGCTCAAAAACTCAAGGCATAGGTTTTTTAGTGCTGTCTTGCTTAGATCGAGAAGCTGAGCTGCTCTGTTTGGCTGTTCACCCTGATATGCGAGGGCAAGGGTACGCCAAAGCATTGCTCAAGCATGCCATACAAACCTTAAAATTTGATTGCCAAAAGCTTTGGCTTGAAATGCGTGCCAGCAATCAAGCAGCTTTGAGGTTATACCAGGCACTTGGCTTTAAGCAGACAAGCGTGCGGCACAACTATTATCCAACTGCTCATGGTCGTGAAGATGCCAACGTATTGTGTTTGCAGTTGGTGAAGTTGCACAGTTAAAAACTTTGATGCTGCCCACTTTACAAAATGAGCAGTGCTTTGAATGGGTAATAACAGTCTGTTTGATAACTTGTTTTGTTAGAGTACGTGGTCAAGTCCAAAAGTTGCTGTAAATTGTAGAAGTCTAGATGAGATCTGACATTGACTTGCAAAGAGGAGCGTTTCCGGTTTTGATTTAGATGTTAATAAAACACAAAACCATAAGGAAACGCTCACGTTAAATAGTAAAGAAAAAGTCATCAAACACAAAGTTGGATTGTTAAATCTTGCCGAAGAGTTGGACAATGTATCACAAGCCTGTAAAATAATGGGGCTATCGAGAGATACATTCTATCGTTACAAGTCAGCGGTCGAAGAAGGTGGTGTAGAAGCTCTGTTGGATGGAAATCGTCGTAAGCCAAATTTGGCTAATCGAGTGGATATGGCTGTAGAAGAAGCTGTGGTAGCTTATGACTTTGAGCACCCAGCACATGGCAACATAGAACCAGCAATGAACTCAGGAAACGCGGGGTATTTATTTCGGGCAGTGGTGTTCGCAGTGTTTGGTTACGCCATGATTTCGCCAATTTCCGTGATAGATTGAAATACGTAGAAACCCAGGTAGCACAGCAAGGCTTGGTTCTCAAAGAATCTCAGGTCACGGCTCTTGAGCAAAAAAAACTGGATGATGAGGTTTGTGGTGAAATAGAAACGGCCCTGGCTATCTGGGCTCTCAAGATACCGCACCTTAAAGGGCGTTGGCCGTGTTTATCAACAAACCTTTGTTGACACCTTCAACAAGGTAGCCTTTGCTAAATTCTATACCACCAAAACACCCATCCACAGCAGCTGCCACCCTCAATGACCGGGTGTTGCCTTTCTTTGAAGAGCAATCCTTGCCTATGCTACGTATCTTAACCGATAGAGGCACCGAATATTGTGGTAAGGCTGATAAACATGATTATGAACTGTATCTGGCTTTAAATGATATTGAGCATACCAAAACCAAAGCACGCTCGCCGCAAACCAACGGTATCTGTGAGAGGTTTCATAAAACCATTTTACAGGAGTTCTATCAAGTCACTTTCCGTAAAAATATCTACGAGGATATCGATAGCTTGCAAAAAGAGCTGGACACATGGCTTCATTGTTATAATAACGAAAGAACCCATCAGGGCAAAATATGTTGTGGCAAAGCGCCCATGGCTACTTTAACTGATGGCAAACTAATCTGGAAGGAAAAGTTTATTCATTAAACTTCAACTGACAGTACAACCGTCAAAACCGGGAACTGTCAGAACATGTTTGAGCTACTACAGCTTATTTGCTGGTAGCTTCCTTGCAAGAGATTGGCACGCACTCTCACAAAGCCCTGGCCAGCTTGGTAGGTGTGGCACCCTACAACCTAGTGGCAAGTGGGTTCATCCAGGGTGGTGGCGAGGCTTGTTCATGGCTGCTGTCTCGGCCTCAAGAAGCAATCAGGATTTAAAAACTCTCTATCAAAAACTCAGAACACAAGGTAAACCTTTCAAAGTCGCCATCATCGCTGTCATGAGAAAACTAATAGCCGTACTCAATAGAGTTATGCAAAGACGCACACCTTGGCAAGAAAAATGTCCAGAATTTGCTTGACAACCAACATAGATGCTTGATCAGAGTGCGCTTCATTGGTGACATCACTTAACACAGCTTGTGAAAATAGACTCACAATCACTCTTAGAACACTCGTAAAATTTTCCATCATCAATACTTCTTTGTGCTGTAACGATAAAAAGACAACATAGAACAATAAATATGTAAAATATTAATCCTATATGAGTTATAAAAGACCAGCGAATAAGCATAAAGTGATTTAAATGAAAAAACATATTTATCAAGGAGTTAAGTTAATATTTATGCTTAAATCTTTTAAATCGCGGCAATACAGTTTAGTTTTAGTATGTGGTCATGAAAGTTTTGATGATTTGAAATCTAATGCAAGAATGATACAGAGAGAGCAGCTCTTATCTGGTATACTGTCTTAAGATTAAAAATCAGACAATATTTTTACTGATGGCTTACAAAGAAAATCAATCTTTCATGGGGCTTTTTTCTTATTAAAAATAGGTACAGCAATCAAATTCAGGTTTAAATAAATGACAGATAACAACTCATCAAGCGATGCTCGCAACAGGCGAACCTTTGCTATAATTTCTCATCCAGATGCTGGTAAAACCACGCTGACGGAGCAATTGTTATTGCTTGCAGGTGCTGTGCAATTGGCTGGTACCGTCAAAGCACGCAAATCCGATCGCCATGCGGCATCAGATTGGATGGCTTTGGAGAAAAGCCGTGGCATTTCAGTTACCACATCGGTGATGCAGATTGTGCACCGTGACTGTGTGATTAATTTGCTTGATACACCAGGCCATGCTGATTTCTCCGAAGATACTTATCGAACATTGACCGCTGTCGATTCTTCTTTGATGGTGATTGATGTAGCCAAAGGGGTAGAGGACCGCACCATTAAGCTTATGCGCATCTGTCAGATGCGTGATACGCCCATCATGACTTTTATCAATAAGCTTGATCGTTTTGGCAAAGAGCCTATGTCTTTGGTGGATGAAATTGAGCAAACCCTTGGGATCCATTGTGCACCAATGACCTGGCCTTTGGGTATGGGGCAGTTGCTAAAAGGTATTTATCATTTTAAGCAAGATCGTTTTTATCTGTATCAACCTATGGATTCTGATGGTACCAGCTATACCTCAGTCGATGGTTTAGATAATCCATTGCTCGATGTATGGTTTTCTGATGAGATACAAGGTTTTCGTGATGAAGTCAGCCTTGTGCAGGCCGCTTATCACGAGTTTGATGAGAAAAAATTTTTACAAGGTAAGCTTACTCCTGTGTATTTTGGTTCAGCCATCAATCACTTTGGTATGCACCAATGGCTTGATGACTTTGTAGAATATGCACCGCTGCCACAACCAAGACCAACCAGCTCACGTACGGTTGAGCCCCATGAAAAAAATTTCAGTGGATTTGTCTTTAAAATTCAAGCTAACATGGATCCAAGACATCACGATCGTGTGGCTTTTTTGCGGGTAGTGTCAGGTCATTATAAGGGAGAAAGAAAGTTCTTCCAGGTGCGCTTGAATAAACAAGTTCAAATCAGCAAAGTCATGACTTTTGTTGCGCAAGATCGCCTGCAGGCTGAACAGGCTTTTCCAGGAGATATCATCGGCATTCATAATCATGGCAGTATTTCAATTGGTGATACGTTTACCCAAGGTGAACAGCTGCAATTTACAGGGATCCCAAATTTTGCACCAGAAATTTTCCGAGTGGTGGAGCTTCGCGATCCTTTAAAGATGAAAGCACTCCTTAAAGGTCTCAATCAGCTGTCTGAAGAAGGTGCGACCCAGGTATTTCGCCCTCTTATTGGTAATCAATTAATCCTGGGTGCTGTGGGTATATTGCAGTTTGATGTGGTAGAATATCGATTGCTGCATGAATATGGTGTGAGCTGTCGTTTTTCCAGCAGCTCCATTGTCATAGCGCGTTGGGTCAAATGTGATGATGAAGCAAAACTCAAAGAATTTAAAACCAAAATGGCAGATAAACTATCTCTCGATCATGCTCTGCGCCTGACTTTTCTGGCGCCATCTCGAGTCAACTTAAGGTTGACTCAAGATCGCTGGCCAGATATTCAATTTTTAGAAACCTGCGAACAGTAAGACATTAAGTTTTTCACTCGTCCTCGTCAGCATAAAGT
>CAYGTQ010000010.1:0-221 GCA_964352915.1 uncultured Legionellales bacterium | reverse complement strand
ACTTCAATTTAAACAAAAAAACCATCCGATAAACATTATGGCTTATAGTCTTTTTACTGTTAATGAGGCTTGAAATTATTTTTTATTCTTGGAGATAGAGGGAGCTTAATGGAGCTTAATGGAGCTTATTAAGTTTAATGACCTCTGTGACTGCGTCACTTCTATCTGGGAAGTCCATCTCGATATAGTTGGTGCGTTCCTTTAATTCCTTACCTCTTTTT
>CAYGTQ010000009.1:0-32468 GCA_964352915.1 uncultured Legionellales bacterium | reverse complement strand
AAGTGATTTCAAAGACTTAAAACTCCGAAACAGCAGCTAGTTATTCAACAAGGCCACCTTGAGGGGATGCTTGAGCTAAGTTCCTTAAAAATTCTATTGATAGCTTGTGAGAATTTTTACAGATGTCATTTCATTTTAAGGTGCTCATCTGAGTGTTTATAAACTAGATTTTAGAGACTTACCTATCCACTCAAGCACTTAGCACCAATTAAAATTCACTTTATATTGAGACTAAACTAAGCCTTGTGATGTTTTAGCGCTTTGTGCTACTTGCCACATATCACTGATATCTGCTTGCGACAATTGACGCCCTTTGCGAGTATAACGTAGCATATTATAGCCTCTTTTGCCTCGGACCAATTTGACGAGTTCATGTTGGTCGCGCAACAAGTGCTTACTATTTGAAGCTTCACTGACTTTTTGCGATTGACAACCTTTGACAGACCACCAATATACCAGCGTATGAGCAGACTGCTCTACCAAGTTAACTGATAAATTTTTACAGTGTTTACGGATTTGCTCTAAACGTTTTTGCATAAAAAGTCGTATATCTATACTATCAGAGCGCACATAACTAAAAGCTTCATATTCTAATGTCAACATTCGAGACCAATCACTGATTTTTTCACCTGGCGGCACAAGCTCAAGCAATTGCTGTGTTGCATTGCCAACGTGAAATACCGGATGCCATTGTATTAAAGTAGATTTAGGTAATTTTAGCTCTAAGGATGATGCTGCACCAAGCACACCATGCAAAATAAAAAACATAGTAGCCAAATATTTTTTCATAACCACTCTCCTACAAAAATTGATAATGACGAAAATTAATGGTCTTCTTCTGATTAGCTTGCTGCATCTGGGTTAATGAATTAATCCCCAAAGACAAATGCAAATCAGTATATTTATTGAAAACTCGCTGTGCAGATTTCTGCGTTTTAATGCCTCCTGGCTTCACCGGTAAATCACTGATCAGCATCAAAGCGCCTACAGGTACTTTCTTTGCAAATCCTACTGTAAAAAGTGCACTGCACTCCATATCTATGGCCGAAGCTTTCTCCTGTTTAAGACGATGCTTAAATTCTGCATCAAATTCCCACATTCGATAATCAGTGGTATGCACCACTCCACTGTAAAACAACATCTGCTTAGCAAGCAGGGTTTGTGCCACAAAATGCTGAACCATTAAGGCAGGCAAACTTGGCACCACATTTGGCATATAGTGCTGACTGGCCCCTTCATCCCGAATGGCTGCAGTAGGCACCAGAAAATTACCAACCTTTTGGCGATGATGCAGACCGCCACACATGCCAAGCATCAAGACAACCTGTGGTTGAATATAGGACAGAACATCGATCACCAAAGCGGCCATGGGAGCACCCACGCGATAATCAATCATTGAAATTCTTGTTTTGCGGCAATGCGCCACCTTCAAAACTGAACCTGTTGTAATTTTAGCCCCTGTTTGCTCGGCAAACGATTCAACATAGCGAGGAAAATTGGTCAATAATACAAATTTTTGAAATGATTTTGCACTGGAGCCTGAATAGCGCTCTAAAGTATCCAAAGCAATCTGGCGACGATTGCTTGAATCCCCTGCCAAGCTGATGCTTGCCTGCCCCTCTACACCATGCAAAATATCTTCAGAAGTTTTTTGCTGTGCATTATTTTTCTTAGTTGTCATATGGACAGCTCTCCAACTACATCAACATGAATCAACCATTGATAGTTGTTTTCGCTGACAGTTCCTGACGCATTGACACCAACAGATACGTCCTGCTCAGCAACCAAGCCATCCAGTGGTGTCCATCTTCCTAAAGGCACTCGCATCATCGTATGCAATCCATCACTTTGTGTTTGCAAATCACCATCGATCACTGTTGTTTGATGCCGATTTAGATTAATCATGACCTGACCGTCCAAGATCACAGGGGTGATGGTAATTTCTTTATCAGCTGCGTGCAACAGTGCACTGGTGGTCACGCCTGCATGATGACTTTGTTGCCTCAACAATTGGACTTTCTCCTTAGAGAAAGTCATCACAATTTTTTCACCTTCCAGCACTGGCAAGCGTTGTACTTGACTCACCTGAGAAGATAAATGTGTACCATAAGATTTTCGATGGCTGCGATTGGGTGTTGTTTTTCTTTTCAACTGGATAAGGAGTTGACGTGCTGGTGTATCCAGCTTTTTAATCAAGGCTTCCAACTGCGCAAGCCTTTCTTTTTCAGCCTGTATAATTAATTGATTTTTATGAGATGATAAGCTTTCTTTTTCTAGAAGATGTTCTTTAATTACTGGCACCATTTTCTGAGCCATCCTATGTTTCAGAGCAATCACCCCAAGGTGAGTCTCTGCCCATAAACTTACAGGCAATAAAAAAAATATGTATTTAATTATTTTTGGCATGCATTCTTGCAACAAAAAGATTTCATCAAATAGTCAACTGAAAACTGCTTGGTACCATAAGTCATCAAAACCAAAAGCATCATACCCCAGTAAATATGATCTTGCATTCCCAAAGCACCTTCTTCAGTCCACAAAAATGGATAAGCCCAAACAGCAGTGATATTAAAAATGAACAAGATAAATGCCGGCAAACGCCCACCTAAACCTATCAGTATGAATATTGGGACTGCAATCTCAACTAAAGTACCACTGAATGCTGCCAACCAAGGTGATACGAAGGGCACTTCATACTCATAAGTAAAAAGCTGAATAGTGGTTTCAAAACTCTGCCACTTATTCCAACCTGAATAGAAAAAAGCACTCCATAGCCAATAACGTAAAGTTAAATCAGCCACAGGCATCCCCGCACTTAAAGCACAGTTAAAATAACGCCAAGATTTTTGAATCATACCACCTATGCACATCGCTCTTTATCCTCTTTTACATAAATTTTTAGCATATTTTGAGAAAACCAATAAGATAGCCACTTAGATAAATTTTCACTTAAATCCAATTTAGCTAAAGCATCGTATAAATCTGACAATGCGATATCATGCTGCAACAATTGAAGACCATGCCACATATCTTGATCAATTTCTTGATACACCACATCGGCGTCTTGGCAACCTATCCAAAGATAAACAGATTCTTGCAAAAACCAAACATCTTCTGCTAACACATGGCCTGATTGGCACTGTTGCCAAATTCTATGCACAGGGTAACGCGAATACAGCAAAGTACTCTCAGGACACAGCGACAACATCAGCCTTTCAGGATCGATGATGGATGGCATATCTACAGCATTCTTCATTAAAGGGCTACGCTCAGCACAACATAATGCCCATTCAAATCTCATCAAATCTGGCAGACATGGATATGTCACTGCGTATGCACTGTTAGACACATATGAAGAAAATCCTCTTCCCATATGAACAAGCGATGATCGTCGTGCAGCGTCACTCAGCACAAAAGATCGAGCCACCTCTGTAAAAATATCCTCGCCAAGTACATCGTAGCTAATAGGAAAATCATCACAGAGAGTACTGAGACCAAGCATAATCATGTTGTTACGATAAATTGATATCCCTGACAAGCCAGCCAAAGATCCACCACCTTCGTGCAACCAAGGATTAGGCTGCTCTATACGACGCCCAACAGCTGCTGCTATAAAAGCTTTTTGTACTTGCTCTAGTTGCATTTTCACTATTCAATTTATTCTTTTTAAATACAGTTCTGGTGTATTGTGCAGGCTTGCCCTTCATAAAGCATAGAACATATTGTTGGGTTCTGCGATAATATTGCTAAAAAAAACAGGTGTTGCTAACGACAACACCTGTTTTTAATCATGATCAGTTGAATTAAATTATGATTTTTTCTTAGGTTGCTTGGTAGGTTTTGTGCTGCCGCCAACAATCTTTTGACAAGCACCTGGTGGTAGAAAAATCCACTCATCACCCATGCCATCTCTTTTTGCTTGACCAGCACAAGCATGCTCTTTTGTTCCGCAATCATTTTTTAATTTTTTTACAATGCCATAGCATTTCTCTGATTTTTTAGCTTTAGCTTGAACTTGGCCCACCATCATACTTGCACCTAGTGCAGCTAAACTTGCCATAACTATTTTTAAATTTTTATCTTTATTCATCTATGTGTCCTCATGAGATTTAATATCAATACATCCATAAGTGTAGACTCTTTTTATTTAAATGCTAAAAGCCTTGGTGTGAGCGGATGACCTCATAAGCCTTTTTAATTTGCTGTGTTTTATCATTGGCCACCTTAATCATAGCCTCTGGTAGACCTTGAGCTATCAACTTGTCTGGATGATGCTGATTGATCAAACGACGATAGGCTTTCTTAATGTCCCCAGCAGAATCATTCTTTTTAACGCCTAGTATGTGATAAGAATTCAACAAATCCTGATGTGAGCTTTGTTCACTTGCTCCTCGATGATGATACGATTGTTGATAAAATTGTTCATTTTCATCCCATGGCTTCAGTGGCGTAAAACCTAAATATTCACAAATAGTTTGTAGAACAGCTTTTTGTGCAGGATCCACCATACCACCGCCCTGAGCTGCTTGAAATTGGATCTCGACAAAAGTTTGCAACAGCGCTCGTTGATGATGACAAGCTCGCATCAAATTTTCTAAAGCCTGCTGTAAATTGAATTGTTGTGATTTTCCAGCATTAAAATGCATGATTGCTTGCTTAATTTGCTCTTGATTTAGACACATCTGTTGCATCACTTGCCGCGCCAACTTGATCTCATGTTGTGACACAATACCTTGAGCTTTAGATACATGCCCCATCACGCTAAACGTAGCCTCAAAGAAGCACTCTTTTATTTTCGTAATATCTTGAAACGGTCGCTGCCAACGATAAAAACGATTCAGCTTGATTCCACGATCAAACTGGTGGCCTAACCAGAGCCCCAACAATAGGCCGAGAGGACCTTTGGTCATTAATAACCCCAACAAAGCCCCAATAAATTTTCCCCACCACATGACCAAATGTTGCTCTCTGATTGACTTTCTCCTAGAATGAACAAGCTTAACAAATAATTAACTTGACCACTGTACTTATTATGTTACGAATGTACCAACTATTGACTTATTTTAGCATACCATTTGTACTACTGCGCTTACTGTGGCGCAGCCGACAGGTCAAAGCTTACCGCCAAAACTGGGGTGAGCGCTTTGGTTACTACAAATCACCTACTTGCCAGCATGTGATTTGGATCCACGCTGTATCCATGGGTGAAACCATAGCTGCCAAGCCTCTGATCGAAGCCTTGCGCCGAGCATGGCCCAACCAACCACTTTTAATCACATGTATGACACCATCAGGCCGACAATGCGCACAACGCATGCTTGAATCGAATGCAATCTACCAAAGCTATGCGCCCTACGACATCGGTTTTTCTATTAAGCGCTTTTTAAGAACTTGGCAGCCAAAATTACTTGTGCTTATTGAAACAGAGTTGTGGCCCAATTTAATTCATATCACCCATCAGCATAAAATACCTATTTTGGTCGCTAATGCTCGTCTTTCAAAGCGGTCAGCCAAAGGTTATGCCCGTGCTTACCCCTTAACACAGCACTTGTTCTCTAAATTTTATGTTGCTGCTCAGTCTCGAGCCGACGGCAAACGTTTTCAGTGCTTAGGCGTTCCTAAAACTCACATCACTGTCACACAGAATTTAAAGTACGATGCCCAAATTCCTAATAACATCTATCCCAAAGCTCAAGAGCTTCGTGCAACGCTTCAGCATAAAATTCTGTGGGTAGCCGCCAGCACCCATTCTGGCGAAGAAGAACACTTGCTCCATACATTGTGTGAGCTAAAACCTCAGCATCCCGATTTGCTGCTCTGGCTGGTCCCCAGACACCCTGAGCGCAGCACATTTCTTACCAACCTGATTGCTCAACAGCAGCTGAGTTGGGCAAGGCGCACCGCTTTGCAATCAGAGTATCAAGCACATACCGATGTGGTTGTTGGCGATACCATGGGAGAGATGATGCTGTTCTACGCCATGGCAGATTTGGTGTTTGTGGGCGGTAGCTTAATCGAGCATGGTGGTCATAACTACTTGGAGCCAGCTATGCTGAAATGCCCTATGCTCACAGGACCTTCTACTTATAATTTTTCAGATATTTATCGGCAACTGAATAAAGCCAAAGGTATTGTCACCATCACACCAAAAACCATGAAATCAGCTTTACATAGGCTCATTTGTAACCCTGAAGAACAAAGCAAACTAGGCCATGCCGCTTTTCATGTTGCCCAACAACATAAAGGAGCCACAAAACAACATATACAAGTGATGATTGATCAGAAATGGCTTAGTGCGCCAACCAATGATTGATGTGGCGTACATCTTGCTCAGATAAATTGCCTGCAATTTCTTTTAATGCCAAAGTATTTTTGATATAGCGATAACGATCCGCAGCCAATTGCCTTTGCGCTTGAGTTAAATCTCTCTGTGCATTAATTAAATTAACAATAGTTCTGGTGCCTGCTTTCAAAGCCGTTTCTGTACTTTTCAGCGAGCTGCGTGATGACTGAACTGCTTGCTTGCCTGCTTTAACCTGGCTAATCCCTGCAATAAT
The DNA here is from genome assembly GCA_964352915.1 of uncultured Legionellales bacterium. GTDB lineage: Bacteria > Pseudomonadota > Gammaproteobacteria > PIVX01 > PIVX01 > CAYGTQ01. Next base: position 25,911 of record CAYGTQ010000009.1, on the reverse strand, counting down.
AGAATGGTAAGTCTGGCGCATTTGCGTCATAGTTTGTAATTTTACTTGGTCAAGTCTTGCTAAAGATGCATCAAGATTTCGTTGTGCTTGTCTATCTCGTGAAGCCACCAAGCCTCCTTGTAAAATAGGTAAATCCATCTTTAAGCTCATACGGGCATCCTGTGTGCGTGTCGTATGTGCTGTACCCGTAACTATATTGCGACTCGTGCTCTCACCACCATTGAGCAAAGCCTGCAAAGATAATGTTGGTAAATGGCCAGAACGTTTGACACGAATGTCTTGTTCTGCAGCACGCATCGCATGCCATGCTTCTTGGATCGACCAGTTTTGCCGAAGAGCTGTCTGCACCCACTTTTCTGGGCTGGCAGGACTTGGGATCACCAACGGTGTTTTGTCTTTTAGTGGCTTGATATGCTTGTAAAATTTCCCTGTGATCGCCCTGAGTGCTTCACGCTGATTATTCAATGCATTTTTTGCTGCAATTTCCTGCGCTACCACAGAATCATAGGACGCTTGAGCATTATAAACTGATGTCACAGCATCCAAGCCCACTTTATAACGCTGCTTGGATTGCTCCAGCTGGCGATGGTGAGCACGTTTTTCTGCTTGAGTAAAACGCAGGCTATCCTGTGCTTCTAAAATCTCAAAATAAGCCGAAACCACTCGTACAATTAAATCTTGCTCTGATTTTCGCCAATTTGACCATGCTTGCTTCACAGAATGCCCCGCTTGGCGCAGTGCAGCCACTTTATCAAAAGCCAACAAAGGTTGAGTCAATGTCAATGAGTAATTGTAGGCGCGCCCAGTCGGTTCAAAAGGCAGGACACCTTGATTTGAGGTGAAATTTCTACGTGTACTACTAAGCTCACTGGAAAACCTGATGTCAGGTAATAAAGCTGACCATGCCTGGGGAGATGTCTCACGGGCCGCTTGATAAGTGGCTATAGCCGCACGATAAGCCGGATCATGGGTTAACGCACTCTGGTAGATATGGCACAAGTCTACACCCGCCATCGCACAACAAGCGTTGAACACCATCAGAGTAACTAAGTATTTGCATCGCTTAAACATATCTAAAATACAAACTTTTGTGCAGCATGCGGTTGTAACAAAGGCAAAATATCCGTTTCGAATACAACCTCATGTTGCCAATTTTTAGCTGATACACGCGTCACCAGCACCGCTTGAACCACCGGTGTTTCTCCGATAAAAGCAAACAACCGCGCTCCCAAAGACATGCTTTCTAAAAATGGCTTAGGTAATTCAGGCAAACTTCCTGATAACACGATCACATCAAGGGGCATAGGACTATCCCAGCCTTGGCTGGCATCGCCAGTGACACAAGATACATTGTAGATCCCCAGCTGCTCAAATTTGCTTTGCGCCTGCTTGGCGAATGTATTAAAAATATCAATCGACACCACCTGCCTAGCTTGTTTGGCCAGAAGTGCTGTTAAATAACCCGTGCCTGTACCCACTTCCAACACTTGCTCACCAGCGCCCACCATCACGCTGTCCAATATTTTTGCTTCCTGGTAAGGGGTCAACATACATTGCTCATGGGCTAAAGGTATAGCCATATCGGCATAAGCTTCGGATTGAAAAGCTGAAGGCACAAAAAGCTCCCTTGGTGTTTGAGCCAACAAGTGCAATATGCGATCATCTAGAACGCCTCGTGCTCTAATTTGTTGCTGGAGCATATTGCTTTGCGCAGACTCTACAGACATTTTCTGTTACCTTAGCCTTTGAATTTGTTAACATATCAATTACAAAAAGAGTAAACCCTTTAACCACTAATGGCAAGTAACTTGACGGCGCTTTAATTATCACGGATAAGAAATGAACCCTTATTATGACAAAAACGATGTCCTCTACTTAAGTCGGTGCACGCACGATCAGGGATTTTTCCGTATCGAAGATGCTAAGCTTCAGTTTCGCCTGTTCAACGGTGACTGGAGTCCTATCCTGAAACGCTTTCTACTACACCGTCAAAGTGCCATCGGTGTACTCCCCTACGATCCTGTGCGTGACGAAGTGGTGTTAATTGAGCAATTTCGCATAGGCGCACTTCACGATACGCGCAGCCCATGGCTCATGGAGATTGTCGCTGGAGTCATTGATAGCACTGATACCAACCCAAGAGAAACTGCCCATCGTGAAACCAAGGAAGAAACAGGCCTGGACTTAAATCATATCCTGCCCATCAGTCAATACTGGGTGAGCCCTGGCATGAGCAATGAATACATGCACTTGTTTTGCGGCATTGTTGATGCCTCTCAGGCTGAAAAAATATGCGGAGTTGAGGAAGAAGGCGAAGATATCCACGTTCATCGCGTACCTTACCAACGAGCTATTCACGCTTTGCAACAAGGGATTATCCACAATGCTCCAAGCATCATTGCTCTACAATGGCTGCAGTTAAATCGCTACGACCTCATAGCTAAAAATAAAAGGGTCTAGACAAGATTAGAGCGAGTTTCCCCTCAACTTTTTCAGCATTGTACCCTACAAATTGAGTTGTCTGTTATTAAATCTAAATTCACATTCTTTGAGATGAAGAAAGAACATCTGATCACTCAAACCATTAAACTTAGCTAACCTTCGTTTGTTTAGTCCCATATTGTAGTGGATGGGTTCAATATGAAATCTATCTGGCTCATTTTTCCATACATTTCCGATGAATTCAAAGGGCGTGAGTTCTTTTAATGCTTTGAGTCGTTTAGCAAAATTGTAAGCACCAACGAAATGTTACAAGTGCTTTCTGAGTTGTTGGTGGGTTTGATAATAGAACTTCTTAACCGTAGCCTCTTTCAAGGTACGATTCATTCTCTCTACCTGACCATTCGTCCAAGGGTGATTAACCTGGGTTAATCCATGTTTAATTCCGTGCTCTTGGCAGATACGGTCAAAGATATGTGGAAATGCACGTTTATCACGTTTGCGGTTGGTGAACTGGATCCCATTATCGGTCAAAATGGTATGAATTTTGTAAGGCACTGCCTTGATAAGATGTCTCAAAAAATCAGCAGCCTCTGCTTTGCCAGATTTATCTAGCAGCTCCACATAAACAAGCTTAGACGTACGGTCAATGCCAACAAATAAATATAATTTGCCTTCTTCTGTTCTTACTTCAGCGATATCAATGTGAAAATAGCCTATGGGATAATGGGCAAACCTCTTTTTCGCACGCTCAACAGCTTCTTGGGGTAACTGGCTTATACCGTGGCGTTGATACATACGGTGCAGCGACGAGCGAGTCAAGTGGGGGGATGCTTTCCTGTAGGGTATACAAACAATCATCCAAAGGCAACAAAGTATGTTTACGAAAAACTACACAAGCTGCTTCTTCTTCAGGTATCAGTGACGTTGAGCCTGGATTTGTAGGCCCCATAGCTACATCAGTGACATGTTTTCTTTTTCTCCATTTCGCCACCGTTTTGGGATTGATATGATAGCGACAAGCTAAAGTGATTAAACTGTCTGTACTTTCTTGGATTGCTCGACGGATTTCATGAGTCGTGCGGGCGCGACTGTGTAATACTTGTCCCATAAGCCCTCCTTGACTGGCTTTTTGTTACGTAATACACCATTACATTCCGGGGCCATACATCTACTCAGTAGATCCTGAGTGCAGTGATTACCCAATAGACTGGGTTGTTGGTGTCGAGAAAAGAGATTCTTCTATTACACATTCACAGCCCTATGTATGTTTGAGCAATTTTTTTGTGCCCAGCCATATCCAAACCGTACATGTATCAGAACCGTTAAGAATTAAAATAATCTCACATAAAAGTCCGATAAGAAATGAACTGTATGATGTGCTAGAAAAAAAATGGACTCTCGAGTGAATAGTGACAAGGTACTTACCTTTGCAGGTGCCAAGTTGCCTTATATGAGCTCCAGTAAGATTTATATCAATGGTGAGCTAGAAATTAGGCCATACTATAAAAGTCATGAAATAAGTATTCAGCAGCCTAGGGCAAATAAGATCTACAATTAGCCCCAAAAATATCAGCAGCAAGCGTCGCTTGATTTAAGAAGTCAAGCGGCCACCTCTATCAGGGCAAAATCATTTAAATTTAGATCTACAGAGTACATGAGGCTGTTGTTATCCATCTTTTTCTATAGTATGAGATCATGATGGCTAAAAGCATAACTTTATTGGCTGATTCAGGAACTTACCGAGCGACGGACAGATAGAACGAAATGATACCCATGCTTGAAATTATATTGTTGATTGTATCATCAACATTATGTAGCTGTGATGGCTGGAAGCAAATCAATAATTTTGGAGAATGCAAGTTGGATTGGTTAAGACGTTTTCTATCTTGCGCCCACGGTATACCGGTGGATGACATCATAGCTCGGGTAATAAGGAAATTGGACACTCAAGCCTGTTTTGTAGCATAAATAACTACGCTATGAAAACTCTTATTCTAATGCATTGCCTTGCACACAATAGGGCAGATGTTCCACAGATAGATCAGGCAACTCAAAAGAGAGCTGAGCATTCACCGTGCCAAACAACTTGCTTTTCTCAGCTTCTATCCGATCTCTAAACTCTGTGATACGCGCCACACATTGGTCAAACAAATCTTTTAATGGGGCAAGCCGTGGCTTTAGCCGAATATTGACTTACAACACGACTTTTAACCAACCAAGCTGTGAAGCTGTACTGCCCTGAATGTGTATCTTTGGTGGTAAATTCTAACATATATAATATTAAATAAACGCATGATCTATATTTAAAACAATTTAACCCTTCTTATTGCTTGCTTATGAGCTCAAATTGACGGCCACGTTGCTGAGCGCATTTGTTTGGATTACACTGAACTTGTAACCAACATCCAAACTGATTGGGAAGCTTATGCCACAATTAAAAAAAGATTTTGTCAGCGATATCGATCAATGGCTGGAAAATCATCACAAAAACCAACCTCGAACACCTCAGGAACAGGCTGAAATCGATCAACATACACGGATCAGGGCATTACGGGATCGAAAAGAAAATAACTCTGAGACAAACCCTTTTGACTAGCGGGCTAAAAGTAATTGCAAAAGCCCGCCCACTGTTTGAGCGCGATCAGCAAGATCGCCTGTCCATTCGATCAGTTTGTAAAAAAATACCACGTCAACTGGCGGTAAATCTTTTTCAATAGCATAAAGCTGCTGACGAAGCAGGACTTGCTGGTTGTCGGTGTCTCGCTCAATTTCATCCAAAATCACAATGACTTCAGATAGCCATTTGACTTCCTGCCCGCGAAAGCCAGTGGCTAACAATTCCTCTAGGCCATCTATAGCTCGCGTTGCCTGCGCAGAAGCATCCACTGAGCGCTTCAAAAAATCACTGAATAAATCACGAATAACAACAGGAAGTAACATACGCCGACCGATCACCAAACCCGCAATATCTTCAGCTTTATTGGCTATGCGATCTTGAGCAACAAGCAACTGCAGTAAATCACTGCGAGCAATTGGAGAGAACAGACTGCTGGGCAAGTGGAGCCTCAGATCTTTTTTAAGCTCATCAGCTTCATCTTCAAGCTTAGCAATGACTGCCTGAAGTGATGCAGCGGCATCCCAATCTTCATCAAAAACAGCTTGTAAAAAAGGCACAAGGTTATCAACACAGTCCTGCGACTTGTGCATATGCGCCTGCAAAGGCCTAATAGGCGAGCGACCAAACATCTGTAAAATAGGGGCTGCAAAACTCATTGAAAATACACCACTTCCATTGAATTGGTAAAAACACTTTCGATCAAAGCCATCTCATCAATAACTAAAGCCTTGCAGAACATAATCAGCTCTATGATACTGACTGATGCATTTCCTGATAGAAGCTTTGTGCATTGATACGAGCTGGTAACATAAACACTGTCAACAGACACAGTCCTGTGAACATAACAATTAATTGATATTTATAATGCATTCAATCATACCCTCGTGCCTCGATCGCAGGCAGGATTGTAACACATCCTATGAGCTTAAAGCAATGGGACACACTTTGTTTTGATCATATTTAGAGCTTTTGTGTGTTTTATCGTATCAGCAGTGATTAATCTGATCGCATAAATCTGCAGCGTTGCCTCGCTCGATCTGCAAGGTGACGTGACGAATAGCAAAATGTTGCTGTAACGCTTCTTTAATCTGACACAACACTTCATCAGTCCGTACCGCATTAGGCATAACCAAGTGCGCAGTTAAAGCGACTTCCTGAGTACTTAACCCCCAAATATGCAAATCATGAACTGAGCACACGCCCGGCAAAGCCTGTAGATATTCCTGTACTTGTGACTTTTCGATGTGCTCAGGTACGGCTGCCATCAATAAAGCCATCGCTTCACGTAAAAGTCCCCAGGTGCTCCAAACAATCACCAAGGCAATGCTTAAACCAATGACAGGATCCACCACCGACCAACCAGTCAAAATCTGAAGACCTGCTCCCAACAAAACTCCTAAAGATACCAAAGCATCCGCCATTAAATGCAAAAATGCTCCTTTGATATTCAAATCATGATGATGGTGCATAAAGAACATGGCTGTACCGCCATTAACAACAATGCCTATCAAGGCTATCCATAGTACAGTTAAAGAATCAACAGATTCAGGCCGTAAAAAATGCTGATAAGCTTCATAGGCAATGTACAAAGCCGATAGCAACAGCAGAAGACCATTGAGCAATGAAGCTATGATAGATAATTTTTTATATCCATAGGTGTAGCGAGCTCTGCCTTGTTGCGCCATCAAAACATAGCCCAGCCATGCAAGCAACAACCCTGAAATGTCACCAACATTATGGATGGCATCAGCCAATAAGCTATGCGATTGTGTTTGCTGACAAAAGAAAAGCTCTAAAGCCACATAGCCACCGTTGAGCACAACGGCCCAAATAAAAGCCCAGCCATAAGAATGTACAGAATGATGGTGCATACTAACCCCACTGTGAGCTAAATCAACTAGAAGATCGCTGTAAGATGTGTTACTTTGACACAAATTTTTCCTTGTAAGGATAGTATACCTTGAGCCAGCAACGAGCAAAACAGCTGACTATTTTCAGTTTGATCATGATGACCGTGGTATCTGTAGACAGTGTGCGCAATTTACCATCTGCTGCGATCTTTGGCAGCCAAATCATTGGCTTCTACCTCATAGGCGCCGTCTTGTTCCTTTTCCCAAGCGCCTTGATTTCAGCAGAGCTTGCCGCCACCTGGCCCAAAAGTAACGGCATCTACTCATGGGTTAAAATGGCTATGGGACAACGTTGGGCATTGCTTGCCATATGGCTTCAATGGATTGAGAACGTCATTTGGTACCCCGCACTTTTGTTTTTTGTGGCCGGAACCTTGGGTTACTTGATCCATCCGAGTCTGCCAGAACAAAAATCTTTTTTGGTTTGCGTGATTCTAGGCTCTTTCTGGGGGATCACCTGGCTAAACCTGCGTGGCATCCAAGCTTCAGCCAATTTCAGCACGTTCTGCAGCATTACAGGTCTGTTGTTACCCATGATTCTGATCATAGCTCTTGGTGCTACCTGGCTTATCCAAGGCCTTCCTTCTGAAATTACATTATCTACCAGCAACATATGGCCCAGCCTCGATCAACCGCTTGCCTGGGTCTCTTTAACCAGTATCATGCTGTCACTTTGTGGCATGGAGATAGCCACCGTGCATGCAGCAGATGTAGCTAACCCGCAAAAAGCCTTCCCTATCGCTCTTTTGTGCTCCGCCGTCATTATTCTAAGCACATTGATCATGGGCTCCTTAGCGTTGGCCGTTGTCATTCCTGCTGAAAACATAGGGCTCATCACTGGTATCATGCAAGCCTGCGATGTCTTCCTGCAAACGTTTCATTTGCAATGGCTTTTACCCATCATTGGTGTAGGTTTGGTAATAGGTGGCCTTGGTAGCATAAGCAACTGGATGATTGCACCCACCAAAGGCCTATTGATTGCAGGCCAAGATGGCCTTCTACCTCCACACTTACAAACCACCAACCATGCTGGAGCCCCCAAAGCATTACTTATTTATCAGGCCATCATCGTCTCCATTCTCACGTCTGCTTTCTTGTTTATGCCGAGCGTTAATGGCAGCTATTGGCTGTTAGGAACGTTAGCTGTACAACTTTATATGATTATGTATGTGCTGATGTACATCGCAGCCATTGTACTCAGGTATCGCTATCCTGATATAGAGCGCCCTTTTCAAATTCCAGGTGGTATGCTGGGCTTAAGTTTGGTAGCTTTTCTTGGCGTGGCAGGCAGCATACTCACATGGACTGTCAGCTTCTTACCACCACCACATATCAATGTAGGCAGTCTAGCTTCTTATCAAATCACTTTGGTCGCGGGTTTAATGATCATGGGACTACCGCCTTTCATAGCTTACCACTTTAGAAGCCCCCACTGGGTAAAATCACTTGAGTGAAGCCTGTTAAAAATATAATCGTACGCCATGTCACCATCTTGCCAGCGTATTGGTACCAACATATGATGTTGAAGAAGCTCACCTATGTCTTTTAAGCACAGCCTAAAATCTTGGAGCAATACCGGCATACCATGGATGATTGGTTGGTGTTTTACATTCACCGTCACCATGTCGATAGCAAAGTTTCTAAGCCAAGACACTTCAATTATTATGATGGTGTTTATTCGATGCTTTTTTGGCTTCTTAGTGTTGGTACCTTTCATGCTGCGCAAAGGAACTGAGCTTTTTCATATCAAACAACATGGATGGTATGTGTTTCGGATCCTATGTGCCAGCATCGCTATGACATGCACCTACACTGCCTACACACGCCTACCTTTAGCGTTTGCTACCAGCGTAGGTTTTACCAGCCCCATCATCATTGCTCTGCTGAGCATGTTGGTATTTAGAGACTACTTGACCTGGCGCCAATGGAGCGCTGTCATCGTAGGCTACCTGGGCGTTTTAACCATGGTGAACCCGCAAGCAGGCAGTGATTATGTAGGCATTGCCATCGCTCTATGCGCCAATATTTTTACCGCTATGGCTATATTGGTTACCAAGCAACTGACTAAAACTGAAGACTCTATGAGTATCCTAATTTACACCACCACAGGTATTTTTGTATTGGTCAGCCTATGCGTACCTTTTGCATGGCACCCTCCCAGCATACAAACCACTGCACTGCTTTGCCTAATGGGCACCATCGCCACATTCTCACAATGGCTGTATGTACAAGCCATCAAATGTGGTAGACCAGCTCTGCTCGCCAGCTTCGAATACAGCAGGTTGGTGCTGGCCATACCTATTGGTCTATGGGTATTTAGTGAATCACCTTCTGTGGCACTTTTTTTTGGCAGCATCATGATCATAGCCAGCAATGCTTATATGGCTTACAGCAGCCGAGAAAAAGCATCTTAATCAATGCCGGTACTTTTCCTCTCTCCAAAAGAGCTGAGCCAGATAAATGTAGTTTTATTGGTCAGGCATAACTTAAGATCACTTATCTTAAGCCATAAATTTGCCGGAATGCTGATCTAGAGCTATAAAATACTAATGACTCATCGGTTGAGAACGCAATTGTGAAGGCACTGATCACATTATCTTTATGCTCTCTTGTACTGTGGGGTTGCCAAAAGCCATCCACGGTCAAACGCCCTGTATTGCACACCAATACAGGAAAGGTTACGTTGACTTTTCCACATCAACCAAAATCAAAAGCCTGGCGTGAACTGAATGAACTTGGGGCCGAAGTCATTCAATTTGATAATCAATTATTGGTCACATTGCCTACCGACAAATTTTTCCAAAGCAACACGGCAGAATTAAATACAAAAGCCAAACCTGTGCTCGACCACTTAGTGAATTTACTCAATACCCCCGCACACCAGAAGCAACGTTTGGTAATCACTGCACACAGCGACCAAGTCGGAGATATTGCTCTACGCAAAGCTCAAACCTTGTCAAGGGTACGCACCATTGCAGGCTTCCTATGGGCTCATGGTGTCATCCGCGAACGCATTCACCAGAATACAAACCCTGGTCATAAAAACATTGCACCCTTCGATGACCATATCAATCGCCGGGTAACTATCCACATATTTGATCAACCTGAGCCAAAGAAAATTTACTCTTAATGTAAACAGCTTATATGTGTGATTCATAGACATCCTTTTTATTTCTGTAAAGTGATTTTATCTCAGTAATTAACCAATTGAATATGCTCTTCAGGAACTTCGTAGTTCCCTTCAAGCTTTTTCTTGAAAAAGCTTTTTATCTTTCAGAGCGCTATGCAGCGCTAGTGTAGCGTCAGATAAGTTTTTTCATACATAACGTAAGTTCGATTTTAAAGATTTAACTTCAAGTGATGCTCTATATGAGCGCTGTTATGTATAGAAAAGGCTTTTAGTTTGTAGCTTGTAAACAGCTAAAACAGCGATGAGATTGAACATAAAATTGACAGGTGAGCGTGTAATGTAATCACCTAGAAGGCACTCCTTGAACAGGAGAAATCGCTGCTAAAAAAGGCGGCAACCTACTTTGCCAGGGAGCTCGGGTGAAGTATGGGTTTATGCAAGCTCAAAGTGATGTTTCGATTGAGTTGATGTGCGAATTGTTTTCAGTCAGTCGCAGTGGCTATTACGCCTGGTTAAAGAAGAAGCTCAGCCAACGAGACATCAAGAATACCATTTTAGACCAACCTATTAAGGCCATTTATATGAACCATCATCAACGCTATGGTGCACCCAGGATAACCATAGCCCTCAAGCAACAAGGTATCTTATGCAGCCATACCCGTGTGGCACGTCGTATGCAAGCTCTGGGATTAAAGGCTTTGGCTAAGCGCCCCTATAAAGTCACCACCGATTCAAAGCATGCTCAACCGGTTTATGACAACGTACTGGACAGAGACTTCAGCACCACAGCTGTTAACCAGAAGTGGTGTGGTGATATCACTTACATCCGAACGGATGAAGGTTGGTTGTATCTGGCTGTCATCATTGATTTGCATTCCAGGGCTGTGATTGGCTGGTCTATGAATCAACGGATGAACAAGCAACTGGTCTGTGATGCTTTGTTAATGGCTTTGTTCAAAAGAAAATTCCCTCAAGGTGTCATCATTCACCATGACCGGGGAAGCCAATATTGTTCTAAAAAATACCAGCAGATTATCCAATACAATCAACTTACAGGCTCTATGAGCCGACGAGGCAATTGTTGGGATAACGCAGTGTCTGAGAGCTTCTTTCATTCTCTCAAGGTAGAATTGGTACATCAACATCGATACAAAAACAGAGAACAAGCTAAGCAAAGTATCTTTCAATATATTGAAGGTTACTATAACCTCAAAAGAATGCATTCTGCTATTGACTACCGAACACCTGATCAGGTTGAATGCGCTTGAGAGATTACACAATTTTATGTCCACTTAAACCGGTAAGATCATGCAAAACTGCAACTGATCGTCCTCGACGACTGGGGAATTGACCAACTGGACCGACAAGCCAGACGCGATCTCCTTGAAGTGCTCGAAGACCGTTGTGGCAGGTTATCCACTGTCCTTTTTTTGTACCATGCTAATCTCCTTCTTTAAAGAATTTAGTTTGCTCCTACTTTAACAAATCTAAGCTCTTTAAGGGTTTGCTAATTTGACACAGTTATATGAACACTCCCGCAACTTTTGGACTTGACCAAAATTTATGGTGCCAGAATGCAAATTGAAGAAGGTATCAGAGATTTAAAATCCACCAAATATGGCTTTGGGTTTGAACATATGATGTCTTATAAGCCACAAAGAATATTGATCTTGCTCCTCATCGCCCAGATAGCTGCCTTCATCGCCTATGTCATTGGTATGTTGGCTGAGAACAATAACCTACATTTCCGATTTCAAGCCAACTCCATCAAGCATCGAAGAGTTTTATCTCTCTTCTATTTAGGTAGGCGTATCATTAAAAAACTCTTCCTTACAAAACAATCTCTCAAGTTGCAAAACTTTAGCAACCTAATAACTCAGTTTACTCTGCTGGAGAACCTATGATTTATAGGAATTATCTGACGATCCTTCAGCTCTGAGGCTCTCAAAACAGCCTAAATCAACTGTTGGATAGAATTCCTCCAAATCGGTTTTCTGTGAGCGCTCTACTTTTCCGTTTAAGTGCGGAGAAACAGGTTTAACAGGTCTAAATTTACCCTGTCATCATGAGGATTCTGCTATAAAATCGTATAACGGCCAGCAAAATTTAGTACGGGTAATTATACTCGCATGTCCTTATCCACCATTTGGTTGTATGGTCTATAGTTATAAGAGTCTTCCAAATAACAGATAAGATGAGGTATATCGATGCCAAAAGATGGTAAAACCATAAAAGGTGGTGGCAAAACTAAAGATCTTCTAAAAATGATACCATCAGGTTCAAGGAACCCATTACCGCACCAAGAAGACAGCGAAGCCCTTTCTTCTTTTGTGAAGCGTTTGATTACTGATCTTGAAAAACGAGATATAGTTAAACCAAACACTTCATCAGACTTAACTTATTTATCTGTTTTATCTGTTTTACAAGATGCCTCTCCTGAAGAGCGACAATCATTAGAATTTTGGGTTGGTCTATTGAAGGGTCATCTAACCGACCAATACATAGCTACTCATAGCTCCTCAAGAGGGCGTTCTTTATCACTGGTTTCTGACTATGGTGAGCTGAAAGAAGAGGCTATTGAAACTATTGTGGATGCTATGGAAAAACAGGAAGATACGATAGCTTTAAGCGTAGCCCAAAACTATTTAGAACTTTTTTTCTCTGAGGTAGGGCCTGGTATTTTTGAGGATGTCGATACTATAATAGAATGGATTATGGCTGGATTTACAGGCGACGAAACTGTGCATATTGATGATTTTCTAGAAGTACTGAAAGAGGCTACCGGTGAAAACGTACAGTTTAGTAACGTTTCACAAGAAACGCTGGATACTATTACAGAAGAGACAGAACCTGGAAATCCAGAGAGCACATCGCTACTGGCTCTAGCAGAACGCGCAGTTTCTTATGGTGCATCTTTAGATACAATCGCACAAATTTAAGTGTGTGATTCATAGACATAGTTTCAATAAATTTGTTATGCTAAAAGGCGACGTTGTTCCCTAGATCATAGTTAAGTCAAGTGTGTGTTTGTTGCTGGCTATGGATTGGACTTACTTTCATAAAGACCAGCACACCGTTCTAACCATTCGTCATATCACAGAGCATGGTCGTGCTGTCCCTTTGCTTTGGTGCACAGTCTCATTGGACCAACTCAAAGATCAGAAAGTTAACTATGAAAATGAACTGTTATCTCGACTAAAACATCACTTGCCAACAAACAGTCAAGTGGTGCTGTTGGCTGATAGAGAGTTTGGCTCTATTGAATTGAACGGTTTGAGCGATTAAAAAAAACCTATGGCTTTGATTATATAGAGGGCTTGAAATCCATAGAATCTCAGGTCTTCACGATGACTGGGGGCAATGGGTCTGAGTTTGCCGCTCATGAACAAATCGCTGAAGCTTTAAGCGCTGATTTTTACTTTGCCCATCCAATATTCATCCTGGAAGCGAGATCTCAATGAGAACACCAATGGGTTGGTACGTCAGTATCTGCAGAAAGGCGCTGCCTTTGATGCTGTTACGGATGATGATTTACAAATCATTATGGAAAAACTTAATAACAGGCCCAGGAAAACCCTGGGCTATAAAACACCGAATGAAATCTTTGAGAGAAATCGGTTATAACAAGTAGCGGCTGCATTGTTGAGTTGAATCCAGCTTTTTGTCAAAAAAATTTTGGCCTTCAGTACAGACACCATACATCACCTTTTCCACCCATGATTTGCGCAAAAACTAGCGTGATTTATTGTCTGAAAAACTGTTGACACATCAGGTCTTTTTTCTATCATAAAGACTATAAAAAAATTATGGGAAACAAATCTAAGCTTTCCAGCTAAAAGCGCTGGACAAAACATGGTACACCCGCTGTCTCTCTCTTCTTCTGTAGGCCTTCTTCGCATAAATGACTATAATCAATAAAAGGTCATTACCCATTTAAGGTCGTAGAATTGTGCAGATAAAGCTCTTTAAAAGTCGTGTAGCTTATCGTTTGATGGTGCTTCTGACTTTAGCAGGTCTCATTCCTGTGGTATTTTTAGCCGTACCATCCTTGAACTACATTTCAGAAAAGCTTGAAAGCCAATTAAAAACCCAATTGGCACAAATCAGTAGGCATTGGGGATTGGCCATTGAAGAACGTTTGGATTTTATTGGCTCTGAGATGACCATCTTAGCCGCCGATCCCAGCTTACGTGAGTCACATGTGAGCCTGCCCAATGACAAAGCTTTTCGTTTACAGCTGAGTCGCTGGTTCAAAGGGCTTACCGTTGTTAAATTGGCTCAAGTCCCCCACGATTTGCTGGGACACATCCAACCCATACCTGTCTTAACTTCATCTGAAGTTGAATTTTTACGTCTGGGACAACCTCTTTTGTTCACACGCGATGATGAACAACGTCTGTACATAGCACAATTACTGCAAGCCAGCGATCCCGACCGCGGTGTGCTCATCGCTGAAATACAAATGGATATGCTATGGCAATTACAGGAAGCCCTACCAAGTCACACCTATGGCTGTGTTGTTAATCATGCGCTCAAACCTTTGGTGTGCTCACGTGAGCTGACGTTGGAGCACCTCAAACCCTGGGAAGATCGCTTATTTTCCAAATCGAGTGGGTTCCTACATACCAGCATGCAGGATGTAGACTACATCGAGAGTTTCTGGTCAAAATTTAGCAATGATGCATTGATGCATCCTAATTGGAGCATTTTGGTAGGCACACCTGCCAGCATGGCCTTTGCTCCCATGAGCCAATTCATGTGGCTTTTCCCTTTATGCCTAATGCTCGCAACACTTCTGGTATTTTTATTAAGCATCAAACAAATACGACGCGTGGTGGCGCCCTTGGAGCAACTTCGCGAAGGTACTCGCAATTTAGCCAACCACGCCTTCCATACAGAAATGGATATCCAAAGTGGCGATGAATTTGAGGAGCTGGCCAAATCTTTCAACAGTATGAGTATGCGCCTTGGCAAACAGTTTAATACGCTTGAAACCATGGCACGTATTGATCGCTTGATACTTTCAACACTGGACATGGACAGCATTATTGAAACCATTTTAACCAGGATGGTACATGCTGTGCACTGCGATGACATCAGCGTGCTGATCACCATGGGCGAGCACGCACAACAAGGAAAATTGTATTATCGTACTGACAATACTTCGAGCAATATTATTCATCAGGAGGTGGAGCTCTCCACCGATGATCTGTTGAAATTCAGCGATAAAGTACGCCAAGTTTTTATCGAGCCACCTGAGCCATGCCCAGGCTATTTGAAGCCTATCAGTAATTTGGGGGGCTACCAGCTGTTGTTACCTATTTATCTGGATAACGCACTGTCCGCCATCATTGTTTTATCCTATAAAAAGCCACCCAAATATCAGCAAGAGGACTTACGCCAAGCCCGTGATTTGGCCGATCGAATTGCTGTTGCCTTATCCAATGCAGCCTGGGAAAACAAACTTTATCAGCAGGCACATTATGACAATTTAACCAACTTGCCCAACCGACTTTTATTTCAAGATCGTATAGAGCATGCTCTCAAACGTGCACAAAGAAACCAAAAAAATGTGGCATTGATGTTTTTAGATTTGGATCATTTTAAAAAACTCAATGATACTCTAGGGCATGCTGCAGGAGATGCTTTTCTGAAAGAACTGGCCAATAGAATTAAATTATGCATCAGAAGCATTGATACAGCAGCAAGGCTTGGTGGCGATGAGTTCACCATCATTATTCCAGATTTAGAGCCTTCCTCTGACACATTATCCAACGTGTCAAACATTGCCAATAAAATCCTACAAAAGACAGCTGCGCCTTTAATGATAGAAGATCAAGAAATCACTTTAACCATCAGCATTGGTATAGCCGTTTACCCCACAGATGCCGACAGCTTACCTGAGCTTCTTAAAGTTGCTGACTCAGCTCTTTATTATGCTAAAGATCAGGGGCGCAGCAACTATCAATATTACTGCAAAGAAATTGATGCAGAGGCGCGCCAACTGATCCAGCTAGAGGATGATTTACAAAGTGCTCTTAAACGCAAAGAGTTTGTTTTATTTTTTCAGCCCAAAGTATCTTTAACAGAAAATCGTATCATAGGTGCTGAAGCGCTCATTCGTTGGCACAACAAGTCTCATACTGCTGAGCCGAGCCAATTCATACCACTGGCTGAGAGTAATGGTCTTATTTTAACTTTAGGTGAATGGGTATTAAAACAAGCCTGCTGGACGTGTAAAAAATGGCATTCATTGGGTTTTACTGATTTAAAAATTTCTGTCAATGTCGCAGCTGCACAGTTCAATGATGAAAATTTTATGGAGCGTGTTCGCAGTGCTTTGGCAGAAGTCGATTTGGCACCAGAGTTTTTAGAGCTGGAAATTACAGAAGGTACTTTAATCAAAGATACTGAGAAAGCCATCACCATACTCAACGAGTTCAATCAAATGGGCATTAATTTATCTATTGATGACTTTGGGACAGGCTACTCTTCATTGAGCTACCTGAAACAACTGCCAGTGCACTCCATCAAAATTGATAAATCATTCATCAAAAACATTCATCAAGATAAAGCAAACACGGCCATCGTTTCCGCTATCATCACGCTGGCTGAGCATCTGGATTTGCATGTGGTCGCTGAAGGTGTCGAACAACATGAAGAGCTCGTCATGTTGTACGCCGCAAAATGCCACGAAATACAAGGGTTTATCTACAGTAAACCCTTAAATGAAGTGGACTTCATCCATTACCTTCAACAAAATACCAGCAAAACACAATCCTTTCTACCTAAGCTTTAAGCATTGCGTTGTACACTTTAAATTAGGTATGATCTAAGCAATCAACCACCTGAGAAGTACGATGGAACAGCACATTAGAGCAATTTTATCGGGTATCGCACAAGATCATATATCTGATGAAAATTTAAAAAATACACCAAAAAGAGCAGTTAAAGCCCTGCAATCATTGACCGATGGTTATGGAAAAACCTTAAGCGGCGTGGTGGGCAGCGCTGTATTTGATGCTCCGCACCAAGGCTGGGTCATTGTTAAAAACATTGCCATACACTCTTTATGTGAGCATCACTTATTGCCTTTTATTGGTCGATGCCACATCGGCTATTTACCCCAAGACCATATACTAGGTGTCTCAAAATTAGCTCGTATCGCTGATTTGTATGCTCACAGATTGCAATTACAAGAACGTCTAACACAACAAATTGCGCAAGGTATTATGCAAGCCGTTAAACCTCAAGGGGTAGGGGTTATCATCGAAGCTCAACACACGTGTATGGTAGCGCGCGGCGTCGAGCAGTCAGAAGCAAGGATGATGACCTCTCATATGCTGGGCAGCACAGAACAAGACAGCGTACGCTTGGAGCTGTTACAGTTACTACTCCAAACGTACGGTGACAAAGCTTTTAATTAAGCTTCTTCTACTTCAAGCAAAGGACTGGCTGTTAAGCGAATACGGTTTTGCTTATCAATTTCCATGACCTTAACCGTCACTTCTTGACCAACCGACAGCACGCCATGAATATCATTGATGCGTTTGTCGCTGATTTGAGAAATATGCAACAAACCATCTCGACCTGGTAGCACAGATACGAAAGCACCAAAATCCAAGATTTTGTTTACTTTACCTTGGTAAATTGCACCTACTTCGACGTCGGTGGTGATGAGTTTAATTCTCTCAACGGTATCGTTCACAGCTTTTTGATCAACACCAAAAATACGTACATGGCCTGTGTCTTCAATATCAACACTGACACCCGTACCATCGGTCATTTGACGAATGGTAGCGCCACCTTTACCAATGACATCTTTAATCTTGTCAGGTGAAATCTCCATTTGCACAGCTCTAGGTGCATGCTGTGACATTTGCTCTCTAGGCATCTGCAACTGTTGATTCATCACTGACAAAATATGCATACGGCCATCGTAAGCTTGCGCCAAAGCATCTTGTAAGATAGCTTTGTTCAAGCCATCAACTTTGATATCCATTTGCAAAGCAGTCACACCATTGGACGTGCCAGCTACTTTAAAGTCCATGTCACCCAAGTGATCTTCATCTCCCAGGATATCGGTTAAAATAGCGTAGTTATCACCTTCTTTGATAAGGCCCATGGCTACTCCTGACACAGGGCTCTTCACAGGCACACCGGCGTCCATCAAGGCCAGGCTTGTTCCACAAACAGATGCCATGGAACTTGAACCATTGGATTCAGTGATTTCTGAAACCACACGAATAGCGTAGGGAAATTGACTGGGATCAGGCATCACAGCTTTCATAGCTCGCTTGGCCAAATTACCATGACCAATTTCACGACGCTTAGGACTTAGTGGCATGCCAATTTCACCGACTGAATAAGCAGGAAAATTGTAATGCAGCATAAAACGCTCTTTGCGCTCACCGCTTATAGCATCAATAATCTGGCCATCACGATCAGTGCCCAATGTGGCCACCACGATGGCTTGAGTTTCACCTCGAGTAAACAAAGCTGAACCATGGGTACGAGGTAGCCAACTGGTTTTAGCTGTGATGTCTCTCACAGTTTTGCGATCACGACCATCGATACGTGGTTCACCGCTTAACACACTACCACGTACAATCTTCTTTTCTAACCCTTTGAAAAGACTGTGCACTGTAAGCTCTGTGGTATCGTCATTAACAAATTTTTCCAAAGCCTGCGCTTTAAGCTCTCGCAATTGACTCACGCGTTCCTGTTTGTCACGCACTTGATAAGCTTGTTCTAAAGATGATTTAAAAGCATCCGCTAAAGCCTGTTTGAGTTCAACGGGTTCAGCTTCCGGCTGCCAATCCCAAGCCGTAGTGCCTGCATCCTGAGTTAATTCATTGATGGCTTGGATGATGCTCTGCATCATTTCTTGGCCATACAATATAGCACCCAGCATCACCTCTTCAGATAATTCTTTGGCTTCTGATTCCACCATGACCACAGCATCTTTATGCCCTGCCACCACCAAATCCAGCTGAGACTCAGCCAACTGACTTTGTGTTGGGTTGCATTGGTAAATACCATCTTGGTAACCTACTCTCAGTGCTGCCAATGGCCCATTAAATGGTAATCCAGCAAGACTTAAAGCTGCTGAAGCACCAATCATAGCAGGAATATCAGGTAAGATTTCTGGATCAAGCGACAAGACTGTTGCCAAGACTTGTATTTCGTTACAAAAGCCATCAGCAAACATTGGACGCAATGCCCGATCAATCAGTCTGGCCGTTAAAGTTTCATGCTCAGCTGGCCTACCTTCGCGTTTAAAAAATCCTCCAGGAATACGGCCTGCAGCGTAAGTGCGCTCCTGATAATGCACGGTTAAAGGTAGGAAATCACGAGGCTGAACAACACCTTTTTGAGCCACCACCGTCACAAGGACTACGGTGTCCCCTAAACTCACCATCACCGCTGCGTCAGCTTGTTTGGCCACTTCGCCTGTAGCGATGGTCAAAGTGTGCTGCGCCAACTGAATAGACTTTTCAATTCTCATCATTTTATTTATCTCTTAATTTATAGGCATAAAGGGACGCACAGCGCACCATGACAAATTGACGAACTTTTAGTAAGAATCGCGTAATCCTAACTGTTCAATCAAAGTGTAATAACGTTGCTGTTGTGTGCGTTTGATGTATTTCAATAATTTTCGTCGCCGACTGACCAATTGCTCTAGGCCATAGCGTGAATGAAAATCCTTGGCATTGGTTTTAAAATGACCCGTTAAATTCTGGATCCGCGTGGTTAATAAGGTGACCTGCACCTCGGTGGAACCTGTATCTTTCTCATGCCGACGATGTTTGGCTATGAGTTCAGGTTTATCAACGGTAGATAATGACATAATGACTCCTCTTTCTTTCAGCTGCTTATTTTATACCAGATCCGATCATAAATACCAGATCCGCATGCTAGGCACGACATAATCGTTTGGGGTGCAAGATCCCTTTGTCACAAATTTGACCAACTCCGATGAAGTGTTGCTCAGGTGTTACGATACGTGCCAATCCTGGTGCCGATGGATGTTCCAGCAGCACACTTTGCCCATTTTGAATGCAGCCTGCCTCGCTTGACTGTAATACCACAAGTGGCCATTCAGGCAACAAATCACTTACAGACCATAAACATGACGCAAAGTCACTCAAGCTGGACAGCTCTTGCAATTGTGGCATAGTCCAAAGGCGCTCAGGCAGGCAGGTCCCCACCTGTGTCCGTCTTAAAGCTGTGACTGTAGCACCACAACCTATGATCTCCCCCAAATCGAACACAAGGCTTCGGATATAAGTACCTTTAGAGCAGCGTACCTGCAAACGAATATGTGATTCTGGTAAACATTCACCGGAAAGTTCAATGATATGAATATCACGTGGCTTACGCTCAATCACCTCGCCACGCCGCGCTCGTACATACAAAGGCACACCTTGATATTTGATCGCTGAAAACATCGGAGGGATCTGCTGCTGTGGCCCAAGAAACGCTTTAAGCCACACATCAAGCTGCTCCTGGCTTACAGAGGGCACCATTCGCTCTTCAACCACCTCACCCTCGGCATCACCTGTGGTTGTGGTCACCCCAAGGCGCATCACCACTTCATAGCTTTTGTCAGCATTGAGTAAGAATTGTGAAAATTTGGTGCTCTCTCCGATACAAATCGGTAAAACACCTGTGGCTAAAGGATCGAGGCTGCCAGTATGGCCGGCCTTTCGTACTTTCATGGCACGCTTCACCTGCTGCAATGCAGCATTGGAGGTGATGCCCAAAGGTTTATCCAGCAATAAAATTCCGTTGAGTTCAGACAATGTTATGCCACAACCTTATTGATTAGCTGACTAACATGTTGGCCTCGCACCAGCCCTTCATCATGCACAAATGCCAGCTGAGGTGTACGGCGCAAATTCAAGCGCGCAGCCAACTGTGCCCTTAAGTACCTAGCATGGCTTTTAAGCAGCGCCAAAGTAGCTTTCAATTCCTCGTCATCGCCAAACATAGTAATGTAAACCTTAGCAAATGATAAATCCGGCGAGACTTCGACCATGGATAGGGTGGTCAAATGGGGAAGGCGTGGTTCCAAAACAGGAAAGGCTTGTGCCAATTCTTTCTGAATCATACGACTAATTTTTTGTGTTCTTTCATTTCTTTTCATAAAGTTCTACTTTAATTGAGGTGTTTTTTGTACTTTCTCAAAAACCTCGATTTTATCACCTGCTTTAACATCGTTGTAATTCTTCACGCCAATACCACATTCCATACCTTGACGCACATCAGCAGCATCTTCTTTAAAGCGACGTAAAGACTCCAGCTGGCCTTCGTAAATGACAATGTTGTCACGCAGCACACGGATAGGGTTGTTGCGCTTCACGACACCTTCAACCACCATACAACCAGCCACGGCACCCAATTTAGGCGAACGGAACACTTCACGCACGTCAGCAATACCCACGATTTTTTCTTCAAACTCAGGGTCAAGAAGTCCAATTAACGCAGATTTAACCTCATCAATCACATTATAAATGATGCTGTAATAACGCAATTCTACTTGCTCATTTGCTGCAAGCTTCTTAGCCGTGTTGTCAGCTCGAACATTAAAGCCAATCATGACAGCACCGGAGGCAATGGCCAGATTAACATCACTCTCAGTGATGCTACCCACACCACTCGAAACCACCTGCACCTGCACTTCTTCATTGCTCAATTCTTGCAAAGCCTGTTGTAATGCTTCCACTGAGCCCTGCACATCTGCCTTGATCACCAAAGCCAATTGTTTTTTGTCTGTTTCTGAAACACCTTCAAACAAGCCTTCTAGAGAAGTTCGTTTGCGACTAGAAAGCTTCACATCACGATATTTCCCTTGACGAAAAAGAGCCACTTCCCGTGCTTTACGCTCATCTCTAACCACCACAGCATCATCACCAGCCTGGCTGACCCCGGACAAACCCAGAACCTCAACTGGCATGGCAGGCCCTACAGATTCAACCAATTGCCCACAGTCATCAACCAAAGCTCGTACTCGACCATAATACTGACCAGCGAGCAGCACATCACCTTTACTCAGCTGACCTGATTGAACCAAAATGGTGCTGACAGGACCGCGCCCTTTATCCAAACGTGATTCTACCACCACACCTTTGGCAGAGCCCTGAGCGACGGCTTTAAGCTCTAAAAGTTCAGCCTGCAACAGCACCGCATCAAGCAAATCATCAATACCCTGGCCAGTTTGCGCTGATATGTTAATAAAAAGATTTTCTCCGCCCCATTGCTCTGGAATAACTTCATAGTTGGAAAGCTCAGTGGTTACACGCTCAGGATCAGCGTCCTCTTTGTCCATTTTATTGATGGCTACAATTAATGGCACTTTGGCAGCTTTTGCATGCTGAATCGCTTCAATTGTCTGAGGTTTAACGCCATCATCGGCTGCAACCACCAATATCACGATGTCTGTAGCATCAGCTCCACGGGCACGCATAGCTGTAAAAGCCGCATGGCCTGGTGTATCTAAAAATGTTATTTTACCCTTGGCTGTCGTTACATGATAAGCACCTATGTGCTGGGTGATGCCTCCAGCTTCACCTGCCGCCACTTTGGCACGCCGAATGTAGTCAAGCAATGATGTCTTGCCATGATCGACATGCCCCATGATGGTAACCACCGGCGGCTTCGCTACGGCTTCGATGTCATGACTGTCCTCATCCAGACCGATTTCCAGCACATCTTCCTGCAGTATCACAGGCTTATGACCAATTTCTTCAACCACCAGTACAGCCGTTTCCTGATCGAGCACCTGGTTGATCGTAGCCATCACACCCATGCCCATCATAACCTTGATCACCTCCACCGCTTTAATGGACATTTTTTTGGCCAATTCAGCCACCGTCACTGTTTCAGGCACAGCCACTTCATACACCATAGGAATGGTAGGCTTTGCAAAACCATGTTGTTTCATGGCTGAATCCACTGGATTAACCGCTTGCTGTGCTTTTTTCTTAACCGCAGCATTGGCCATTAAGGTGGATTTTTTTTCATTTTTAGCGGCCCGACTACCTTTGCTTTTCTTATCCAAAGATTTCGGCTTTGTCTTATTAGCAGGCTCGGAGGGCTTAGCAGGTTCAGCTGCGACAGCTTCTTGGGGTTTTTCTTCAGATGCCACAACCTCGGACACGACAACCTCGGGCTCAATCACAGGCTCTTGTGGGGGTAATTCCAGTTCTGGCTCTGGTGGTGGCGGTGCCTGGCGTTTAACATAAGTCTTCTTCTTGCGCACCTCAATATTCACCGTCTTACCACTGCGTGCGTCTTTATTCAGTGACAGCTTACTGACACTTTTACGCTTCAAGGTAACCTGGCCAGCTTTTGAATCTTCTTGCTTTATCTCTGTTTTGTTTTGTTGCAAATGAGCCAAAAGTTTGCGCTTTTCAGCATCTGACACCATTTGATTTTCATCAGCAACAGACAAACCTGCTTGCTGCAGCTGTTGCAGCAAGCGCTCCACGGGTATACCCACAGTGGTTGCTAATTGTTTGACTGTCACTTCTGACATTGCTTATCCTCGATTGTTATTCATCCACATCTGCAAACCATGGCGCACGTGCTGCCATAATTAATTGTCCGGCTTTGTCAGGATCAACATTGATTTTCTCAACCAACTCGTCCACTGATTCTTCAGCCAGATCGTCTTGTGAAGTGATACCTGCAGCTTGTAGTGATTGCAGCAGCACCTCATCCATGCCATCCAAATCTTTCAAAGCAGTGGCACCACCAGATTCTGGCTCCTGAGTCAACGCTTTGGCCAGCAACACATCATTGGCACGACCTCGCAATTCTTTAACAATGCTTTCATCGAAACCTTCAATGGACAACAATTCGTCTTCTGGTACATAAGCCACTTCTTCGACACTGGAAAATCCACCTGCAACCAACACACTGGCTATATCTTCATCCACATCCAGTTTGTCCATAAAAAGTTGTTGAATATTCTGTGTCTCAGCTTCACTTTTGCTCACAAAATCATCTTCATTCATGACATTCAGCGTCCAACCAGTCAAATCCGTGGCCAAACGAACATTCTGTCCACCACGACCTATGGCTTGCGATAATTGCTCTTCTTTCACCGCAATATCCATGGTCATGCTTTCTTCATCAACCACAATAGAGGCTACTTCAGCGGGTGCCATGGCATTGATCACCAACTGTGCTGGGTTATCATCCCACAACACAATATCAATACGCTCGCCCCCCAACTCCCCGGATACTGCCTGTACACGCGATCCACGCATACCAACACAAGCACCAATAGGATCGATACGCCCATCGTTGGTTTTCACAGCAATCTTAGCACGCAACCCAGGATCGCGAGCGGCTGCCTTGATTTCAATAACATCTTCACCAATTTCAGGCACTTCAATTTTAAAAAGCTCTATCAGCATTTCAGGCTTAACACGGCTAGTAAACAACTGTGGGCCCCTTGGCTGAGAGCTGACTTCGTATAAATAAGCACGAACCCTGTCCCCAGGACGGTAGTTATCTTGCGATAGCATTTGAGCACGAGGCAACAAAGCTTCAGCATTACCTCCTAAATCCAACAAAATACCATCGCGAATATTTTTCTTAACCACAGCGGTAATGAGCTCACCCACACGCTCTTGATATTCTTCAATTACCAGTTGGCGCTCGGCTTCACGTACTTTGGTCACAATCACTTGCTTAGCCGCTTGGGCCGCAATACGCCCAAAGGGTACAGATTCTAAAGACTCTTCAATGGTGTCACCGACTTCAAGGCTTGTATCTTTTTCTTTGGCGTCACTTAAAGTGATCTGCTGCAGTTCATCTTCAAGCTCATCATCAGCCACCACATGCCAAACTCGGAAAGTATCGTGCTCGCCTGTTTTATCATCTAAACTCACTCGAACTCCGATGTTGCTACCATAGCGCTTACGGGTAGCAGATTCTAAAGCAGCTTCGATGGCGCTTATCAAAATCGCCTTATCTACTCGCTTTTCGTTTGATACAGCTTCTGCTACCAACAACAATTCTTTACTCATGCCACTGCCTCACCTTTCATTAATCTATCCCAATTAGGTACCAATCGTGCCTGCTTCATATCAGCCCATGGAAATCGCACCTGTTCATCTTGCACTGCAAGTTCAATCTGCTCTTCGTTGACCACAAGCAAGGTACCCTGCCAATGCTGCCTGCCTTGCAAAGGTGTTTGCAAGGACACTTTAACGATTTCTCCGATGTATGTCTCAAAATGCGATGGTTGCCACAAAGGACGATCAAGTCCAGGAGAAGACACTTCCAAATGATAACGACCGACAATGGCATCAGCCACATCAAGCTCACCACCTATACGGTTGGCTACTTGCTGACAATCCGCCAAATTAACCCCTCTATCACCATCAAGCAATACACGCAGTGTCGCACTTCGACCTGAAGACAGATACTCACAACCCCATAGGGTATAACCCATTGCCTGTATGGTCGGCCCCAACAATGCTTCTATACGCTGGGCTATTGGATGTCTGATCATTAACCACCTCTATAAACAAAAAAAGGCCCTATGGGCCCATTTCTGTAGCATTCCCCTTCAGGGGCTACTTGATTTGAACAATTGGTAGCGGGGGCAGGATTTGAACCTACGACCTTCGGGTTATGAGCCCGACGAGCTACCGGACTGCTCCACCCCGCAGATTGTCCAAAATCAAGCGTACTTTACTACAAAGCAGCTAGAACTTGCAAGAAAAATGTGTAGATTCCAGCAATTCCCGGCTAAGGAGCTATTGGCAAGCCGGCTGCAGTCTCCTGCACAA
>CAYGTQ010000008.1:0-38331 GCA_964352915.1 uncultured Legionellales bacterium | reverse complement strand
CAATAATCATGTCTGATAAATAGCAACTGTCAGATTAAGTTTGAGCTAATACAGTGTATTGCAAACAAAAGTGTCTGACTTCGTTAATGAGCCAAGTCAGGAAAACTATGACGTTTTAAAATTTTGGCTGAAGCAATACCAAGAAAATACACAGGATTGCAATGTACACAGTGCATTGCATGTGGTGGCCTCTGATATTTTAGAAAATTTGACAGGCATGAGCTCTGAACCGGCGTTGGAGCAGGATGTTGAGCAAAGAAATTCTTTATAAAGTTAATAGCTATTCGTTATGTAGCTACAGCGCAAAGCTATGAATGCGGATGGCTGCAGGTGAGTGATAACACTATGGTTGTGTTATAGCGGTTCTCAGATAAAGTGATTTAGTTGGTAGCTACAATGTTTAAACCATGCAGAGAGGTTATGAGAACTGATGGATTCAAAATCGATTTTTTGAACTGGGGTTTTGTTCGAGCTTTTGAGCGCCTCAAAGAAAATTCTTTGACTTTGACCACATGTTGTGATGGTTCAGGTGATCAAGGCGGCAGATATAAGAATCTGGTCCCCGTAGCTTTGATCATATCTTGCATCTAGCGGTTATGATGAAAGGCCAGATTGTCCATGATGCCCCCATGTTCAGGTTGCAAGACAGGCGCAAGCAGGTGTTCGATGAACTCACCAAAGGCCTCATTATCTGTTGACCAGGCGCCATACATCGATGCAAGCACCTCCTGGAAAGTGACCACGCTCAGAAGAGAGTACTTTGTGCACGAATAAAAGCTTTCGCCAGCTTGATATGCTCACCACCTAATACTCGTGTGTAACGATGCCTTTGATTTAAATGAGAGCCTGATTCATCAATAAATATGAGTCGATGAGCCTAGATACAGGCTATGGACCTAAGGTACTTATCTCTTTTTTTACATCTTCTCATGCTTGTTCTTCAGCATAGTGGCTGACTTGTTTTTTATCGAAATTCCACGGCCTTAAAGAATGTGACAGATACTCGCTAAACTTAAAATGATGTTATAAGATTTTTTATATTTAACTTGTATCTCTGACAAAATCATTGCAGGGTCTGTTTCTACATAACTCTTGATGGATTCTCGACCAGAGGATGATACCAAGGCAGGGCTCCCCGCTTGGCTTTTAGCCAAGGCTACGCTGCCAGCTTCTCGATAACGACGATAAATGCACTTGAAGGTGCTTAGATGAATACCCAAAAGTTCTGATATTTCTCCTGCGTATGATCCCCTGATTGATAGCTCTCTAATGCGCTTAATCTTAAATCAAGACCATATGTTTTAGGCGCTCTGAGCATTTTATTAACAAGCAAATAGCATAGAATGGAGCTTATAATTTGAAAATAACTATAAGACAAAAATTGCATTATTTTTAGACAGTAGGTTAATTCTATTTTGTTGGCGTGCTGCATCATCTTTTATGTACTTACATTTGGCACGAATGCACATCAAGCCTGACTCTTTGCTCCGGAATTTCGTTCCCTCATGAATTAGTTCAAAACCGATCAAGGCATGGCTGTCAGTCAAGATACAAGCCGATGCAATGAAACCTCATTTTTTGATTTTAAGTATTGAAAAAAATTTTATACTGATGTGATTTAGTTACGTGAGCTTATGTTCACAGGCGTTTAAATATTGCATACAACTTGAGCTTTGCCACCTTTTTGCATAGTGCGTAAAAACTTGCTCAACTGTAATTTCAGCAAAAAATACATCAAAGCTTTTATTCTGCCCAGTTATCTATGCTCAGAGATTTTGTACGGCTTTATTTTATGAATTTGGTTGCATAGCACGGCTTACTTTTGTACAATCTGCAGTGTCCGATCCTTGTCATACGCATGGGGTGTATGACGTTTATCCATAAGGAGTTATTTTATGCGACATTATGAGATCGTATTCATGGTCCATCCTGATCAGTCCGAACAAGTGCCTGCCATGGTTGAGCGCTATCGGGAGCTGATTACGAGTAAGCACAAAGGTAAAATCCACCGTTTTGAAGATTGGGGACGGCGTCAGTTGGCTTACCCATTAGACAAAATTCACAAAGCACATTACATCCTGATGAACGTAGAGTGTGTGCCTGAGGCTATTGCTGAGCTTCGCAATGCCTTCAAGTTCAACGATGCCATCATCCGTGAATTGATATTACAAAAGGATGCAGCTATCACTGAGTTATCAGCGATGATGAAAGCAGAGAGTAAATCTGATGGTGAACAGCGCGAAGCGCGATAATGGATAAAGGAGTGATGAATCATGCTTAGAAAAAGAAAAACTTGTCGGTTTTCTTCAGAGAATGCTGTAGAAATTGATTACAAAGATTTAGGGTTACTTAAAAACTACATTACAGAAACGGGTAAAATTGTGCCTAGCCGTATAACAGGTACTCGCGCTTTTTATCAAAGGCGCTTATCACAGGCTATAAAGTATGCAAGATTTTTAGCACTGCTGCCCTACTGTGATACGCACAAGTAGCGACTGATGCAGCCTTTAGCACAATATGTGATGGATCATCGTAGCAAAGCCATCTTTGCGGCAATGATCCTGGCGACTTTGCCTTTAGCTCTAGCACAGTGGTTAGCTTTAGCTGTATTGGCTTTGGTGACTCTGGTAAAAGGTCCGCGCCAGAGTGCTTTGGTGTTAGCGTGGATGGTGTTGCCCAGCTTAGCGCTTGCGTTAACCATATTGCCCTATTTATTGTGGGATTTTTTGCTATTCGGGGCTGTCTTCACATGGCTTTTGGCTGGATTGTTTTACTACACAAGATCTTGGATAGTGCTGCTTGAATGCGGTACTTGCTTAAGCATATTGGCGGTGTGGGGATTACATGGCTGGTATCCCAATTTAACTGAAGAGTGGGTGCCACGACTCAGAGAAGTGTATACGGCGCTGACCGATATGATGGAAGGCCCTGCTCCAGACGTAGATGTAGAGCAGTTACTGAGACAGCAAGCCTTTTATGCTACAGGTACTTACGCTGCCATTTATTTGATGCGGGCCGTGTTTGCAGTAGCCATAGGTCGATACATGCAGTCTCTATTGTATAATCCTGGTGGATTTCGTGAAGAGTTTTTAGCTTTGCGTCTTGGTAAAGTCAGCGCGGTGGTGATGACGATGTTGCTTCTGGCTGCAGCATTGGGCGTAGTTTATCCCATGTATGCTTTACCGGTGTTGCTTATACCGTGTTTGGTATTGATCATGAGTATGATGCATAGCCTATCGTCGATGGTGCAGCCAGGTTGGTTAAGTTTGACGATGCTGTACGGTACTTTTTTACTATTTTTACCGCAGTCATTTGCGGTATGGGTATCATTGGTGGTATTGGATCCACTGGTGGATCTGCGTAATAAATTAAAACATATGGTGAACTAAGGAGAAGATGCGATGAGAGTGATTTTACTGGAAAGTATTCGTCGTTTGGGTGGATTGGGTGATTTGGTAAACGTTAAGCCAGGCTTTGCCCGGAATTTCTTAATTCCACAAGGTAAGGCTGAAGTAGCTACGGAAGACAATATGATCAGATTTGAGGCCAAACGAGCTGAACTTGAAAAGCATGCGCAAGAGTCTAAATTGGAAGCTCAGGCACGTGCAGAGCGGCTGCAGGATCAAGTCATCACAATAAGTGTTCTTGCAAGTCCAGAAGGTCGCTTATACGGCTCCGTGACAGCACGTGATATTCAGCATGCCATCAAAGAAGAAACCAACATAGATGTCGATACCAAAGAAATTCATCTGGAAAATGGTGCTATTCATGCCTTAGGTGAGCATCAAATTCACTTGCGATTTTATGGTGATACCGATGCGCAATTGACTTTATCTGTTTTGGAAAAAGAAAGTTGAGAGCTTATATTTGATGGAAAACATGACAGCTGCACAACAAAATTATACAGCAGATGAATTGGCGTCACTCAAGGTGCCGCCACATTCAATAGCTGCTGAGCAATCTGTGCTGGGTGGCTTGATGAGCAATGGTCAGGCCTGGGATGATGTGCTGGATAGGGTGCGAGAAGATGATTTTTATCGCCCCGAGCATCGGTTAATTTTTCGTGGGTTTGAGTCGTTGTCTCGTGCGGATAAACCTTTTGACGTTCTGACCATTAAAGAGCATCTGCAACAAAACGATCAACTGCAATCGGTGGGTGGTGAAGTTTATATTTATGAACTGGCTAACAATACTCCGAGCGTTTCTAACATCACAGCCTATGCGGATATTGTGCGTGAACGCGCTATCTTACGCCGCTTAATTGGAGCTTCTCAGGAAATTGCTGACAGCGCTTGGAACACGCAAGGTCGCTCTGTTAAAGAGCTTTTGGATATAGCTGAGCGCAAAGTCTTGGCTATAGGCGAGCAAGATCTCTCTAGCCAAGGTCCGCAACATATTCAAGCTTTGGTTAGTCAGACGGTTGAGCGCATTGATGAGTTGAGTCAATGTGATGATCCTATCACAGGCCAACCAACAGGTTTTACCGATCTTGATCACATGACCTCTGGGCTTCAGCGTTCAGATTTGGTCATTGTCGCGGGACGCCCTTCTATGGGTAAAACCATCATGGCTATGAATATAGCGCAGTCAATTGTCATTGATAAAAAGCTACCTATTCTAGTATTCAGTATGGAGATGCCAGGTGACGCCATTGCTATGCGGATGATTTCTTCTTTGGGAGGCATCGATCAGCATCGTTTGCGTACAGGTCGAATTGAAGATGATGATTGGACCCGTATTTCTAGTGCTATTAACGTGCTGACAGATAAGCCTCTATATGTGGACGATACACCGAACTTGAGCCCCGCTGATTTACGCGCACGCACACGCCGGCTTGTCAAAGAACATGGCGAGCTCGGGTTAATTGTAGTGGATTACTTGCAATTGATGCATGTGCCAGGTTACCGACCAGATAATCGTACCGCCGAGATTTCAGAAATTTCCCGTTCTTTGAAAGCCTTAGCAAAAGAAAGCAATTGCCCTGTTGTGGCATTATCGCAGCTCAATCGAAGTTTGGAGCAGCGCGCGGATAAGCGGCCTGTGATGTCAGATTTACGTGAATCAGGTGCTATTGAGCAAGATGCGGATTTAATTCTCTTTTTATACCGTGATGAGGTGTACCACGAGGATTCGCCCGATAAAGGTGTGGCAGAAGTCATCATTGCTAAGCAACGTAATGGGCCTATTGGCAAGGTGCGCTTGGCATTTCAAGGTCAGTACGTGCGTTTTACCAATTTTGCTTTTCAAGACTACAGCACCGACAGAGAAGTCACACCCACAACTCGGCCTCATTAACGAGAGTTGTTTTCGGCTGCTATGGTTTTCCATTATGCCAGATATAGGGTGTTTTTTTAGCGAAAATCAATAGAGCTACAATTTATTGTCATTGAGAGAATGAAAAAAAATTCTCAGAGGCAGTATTTTTCTAGCAATCAAACTTTCTTAATACAACTCCATGCGCGCCATCATTCTGATCAATCCACATCTTTCTGCAAATCTTTTTTCACGCCTTCAAGCAAGAAAGTTATGGCTTCTGGTTATGCTTAATTCAGTTGTTTTAAAGTAGAGCTAATGCCTATTATTCAAGTTTTAATAACCATAGAGTAATAACTAACCATCGAAAGAAGTTGATTTTGCACACAAATAAATTACGAAGCAGCGATGTTATTTTGAGTGGTTATTTTTGCCATTTCAGGAACCACAAATGATAGGTGTTGTTGAGAGTGCCCCTTTTTTCTTTGATGAGGAACGTACGCATGCTTTAGGTTTTTGACTTGATTCATGCTCAATGCTGGGCGATAATCAAGGCATATGTATGATTTCACGGAGCAATGATTCATGAAAACCAAAGGTTTTATCGCACTGTTGTGCTTCTTGGCTGCAATGTTAGCCGGTTGTGAGTTTAATAAGCAAACGGTGGGCACTGTTGGTGGTGGTGCTGTAGGAGGTTTGGTCGGTAGCCGGTTTGGTGGTGGCTCTGGTCAATTAGTAGCCACAGCAGCTGGCACGCTCATTGGCGCTATGATCGGTGGCAGCGTAGGCAAATCGATGGATGATACCGATCGCAAGCAAGTGAAAATGGCGCTTGAAAGCAATAAAACAGGTAAAGCCAGACGATGGAAGAACCCAGATAATGGCGCTAGTTACAAAGTAGTACCAACACGTACTTACCAGCGAAAAGTTGAAGATGGATCTACACGACCTTGTCGTGAATATACCACCACCGCAATCATCGGTGGCGTGGAGCAGAAAATTTATGGCACAGCTTGTCGTATGGACGATGGCAGCTGGAAAATTGTCTCACAAAAGTAAAACATGTCATGGAACATCAAAAAAGGCGAACTTAGTTTCGCCTTTTTTGTAGGTGGAATGAGTCGTTATGGCTAATAAAGCAAAATTACAATACCATTGCCAGCAGTGTGGAGCACAGTCTGCCAAGTGGGCAGGGCAGTGTGGCCAGTGTGAGCAGTGGAACTGTATAGAAGCCGTGACCATCAATGCCTACCAAGGTTTTGCTAAGCGATCATCAAGCATTCAACAGCTGTCTGATGTTACGATGGATTCGCAAAAACGTCTATCAACGAATCTTACTGAGTTGGACCGTGTGCTCGGTGGTGGTTTAATGGCTGGTATGGTGGTGTTGATAGGCGGAGAGCCTGGCATTGGTAAATCCACGCTGTTGTTGCAAATGTGCGCCAAGCTTGCCAAGAGTGAACGTGTGCTTTATGTCAGTGGCGAAGAGTCCTTGCCACAAATCGCCTCAAGAGCTCATCGATTGCATGTGGATAACCAAAAAGATATTCATTTATTAGCTGAAACCAGTGTGACCGAGCTTTGCAGCCAGGCAGAAGTATTGACACCACAGCTGGTGGTGGTGGATTCGATTCAAACCATGCACAGTGACGCAGTCCCTGGTGCACCAGGGACTGTTAGCCAAATAAGAGAGACAGCATCTCAATTGGTACAATGGGCCAAACATAAAGGCATCATGTTGTTTATTGTTGGGCATGTAACAAAAGAAGGTGCTTTAGCAGGCCCTAAGCTCTTAGAGCACATGGTTGATACGGTGCTATATTTTGAAGGTGCTGATGACAGTCGTTATCGATTGTTGCGTGCCATGAAAAACCGCTATGGCTCTGTCAATGAATTGGGTGTGTTTGCTATGTTGCAAGATGGACTACATAGTGTCAGCAATCCTTCAGCAATTTTTATACGAAAACCTGAAAAACCCACATCAGGCAGCATTGTTACCGTAGCCTGGGAAGGCAGCCGTGGTTTGCTGGTTGAAGTGCAGACTCTGGTTGATGACAGCCAATCACAAAATCCACGTCGCCTGGCCTTGGGCTACGATCACCAGCGTCTATCATTGCTCCTTGCTATTTTGCATAAACACGCTCATGTGCCTTTTTTCGATAAAGATATTTTTGTTAATATCGTAGGTGGTGTGCGAATTAATGAGACTTCTGCTGATCTAGCTTTGATGTTTGCTTTGTTATCCAGTTTGCACAATAGGGCTTTGGCCCTGGATACTGTGGTTTTAGGTGAGGTAGGTCTGACCGGTGAAATACGTCCAGTGCCTTTAGGACAAGAGCGTTTGCAGGCAGCTAAATTACATGGTTTTAAGCGAGCGGTTGTACCCAGTTTGAATGTAAGTAAGCAGCCAGTGGGGGATTTAAAAATTATAGGTGTGTCTCATGTGAGTGATGCTTTGGCTTGTTTTCAAGAATTGTGAGCTTATTCATAGTTATAGCCTTCAGAGCCATGGCGCTTTTTCACACAATTCATTATAATGTGGCTTCAGGTTGAAATGTCAGGATGTGTTGATGTCAATAAAACCTAATCATTGGTTGAACGAGGAAGATGCGGTGCTTAATCAATTGATTGAGCAGGAATATGTGCGTCAGAAAAGCCACCTTGAGCTCATTGCATCGGAAAATTATGCTTCTCCTGCAGTCATGGCAGCGCAAGGTTCGGTGCTTACCAATAAGTATGCGGAAGGTTACCCCGGGCGGCGTTATTACGGTGGTTGTGAATATGTCGATCAAGTTGAGGATCTGGCTATTGAGCGTTTGAAATCTTTGTACAAGGCATCTTATGCCAATGTGCAACCGCATTCTGGTTCGCAGGCTAACGCTGTAGCCTACATGGCTTTAGCTGAGCCTGGCGATACCATTTTAGCCATGTCTTTGGAGCATGGTGGTCATTTAACCCATGGGTCACAAGTTAATTTTTCGGGCAAATACTTTAATTTTATTCACTATGGTGTTAACTCAGAAAGTGGCTTGATCGATGAATCTGAAGTTGAGGTTTTGGCACGAAAACATCGACCCAAAGTCATTGTTGCTGGGTTTTCAGCGTACTCGCGCGTTGTGGATTGGGCAAAATTCAGACAAATCGCGGATCAGGTAGGTGCTTATCTAATGGTGGATATGGCGCATGTGTCTGGTTTGGTCGCTGGCGGTGTATACCCAAGCCCTGTGCCGCATGCGCATGTCGTCACTTCAACAACACATAAAACGCTGCGCGGGCCTCGTGGGGGTATTATTCTTAGCCAAGATGAAGTGTTGCATAAAAAAATCAATTCAGCCTTGTTTCCAGGGATTCAAGGTGGGCCTTTGTTGCATGTGATTGCAGCCAAAGCTGTGGCTTTTCGTGAAGCTCAATCAGAAAGTTTCCATCAGTACCAAGCACAAGTGTTGGCTAACGCGCGAGCTATGGTTGACATATTGCAACAGAGAGACTTGCCAGTGATTTCTGGGGGCACAGATAACCATCTGTTATTGATTGATGTGCGCGCGATGAACATCACAGGTAAAGAAGCTGAGGCAGCATTGGGACTTGCGCATATGGTGGTCAACAAAAACATGATCCCAAGCGATCCTAATTCTCCTTGGGTGACCAGTGGCATTCGTATAGGTACACCTGCGATGACCTCTCGAGGTTGCGGCACAGAGCAGGCTGAACTTGTCGCGGAATGGATTTGTGATATCCTTAGTGCGTGCGAGAGTGGGGATGTGCGACTCAGCGTGCAACAGAAGGTGCAGGCTTTGTGTGAAGAATTCCCTATTTATCCTGCGGGCGTCGTATAACACCAAGGAGCCGGTATGTTTTGCCCTTTTTGTAATCATGAAGAAACCAAGGTCACAGATTCACGTCTGATGGCTGATGGTCAGCAAGTACGGCGGCGGCGAGAGTGTTTGCAGTGTGAAGAACGTTATACCACCTATGAATCAGCCCAATTGAATATGCCAACAATCATCAAGCGGGATGGCCGTCGTGAAGCTTTTCAGGAACAAAACTTGAGGCAAGGGCTGCTGAAAGCTTTAGAAAAGCGTCCTGTCAGTGTTGAGGCTCTTGAATCAGCATTGGATAGAATCAAACATCAATTGCGTGCCTGTGGCGAGCGTGAGATTAATTCTAAAATTATTGGCGAGTGGGTTATGGAAGAATTACGAGGGCTTGACCAAATTGCGTATGTAAGATTTGCATCGGTCTATCGTAGTTTTCAGGATGTCAGTGAATTTAAGGAAGAAGTGAATAAGCTTAATCAAGAATTTTCTTCATGAACCACCAAACACAACGTCAACGCCATCGTGCTCGTCGCTTATTGCTTCAAGTTCTCTATCAATGGCAATTAACTCAGCACGATCTTTATGAGCTTAAAGTTCAATTTGACTCGCAAATTACAGCGCGTGTTGATCGTGTTTATTTTGAAGAAGTGTTAGGCCAAATCTTATCAGAAATAAAATCAGTTGATAGTGCTTTTGAAATCTATTTGGATCGTGACAGCAGCCAGCTAGATTTGGTGACCTATGCGGTGCTGCGTTTGGCAACTTTTGAGCTGTTGTATCGCTTGGATGTGCCTTTCAGGGTGGTGATTAATGAAGCTTTACAGCTCACAAAATTGTTCGGGGCCCAGGATAGCCATAAATTTGTCAATGGCATCCTGGATAAAATAGCTTCTAAACATCGAAGAGATGAATGACACCTATCAAACGCTTAGCGTATGTCTGTTCTATAGGTTTTGGTAGCGGACTGAGCCCTGTGGCGCCAGGCACCATGGGGACAATTTTAGCGTTTTTTTTAAGCTTCATTTTATGCCAATTGCCTATGATCTGGTTGTGTTTATGGGTAGCTTTGAGCTTGGCTTTGGGTAGTTATATTTGTGATGTGGGTGAGGCTGAACTGAAATCTCGTGATCATCCAAGCATTGTCTGGGATGAAATGGCAGCCTTCTGGTTATTGCTGTTGTGGATTCCGCACAGCATCACAAGTTTATGTGTAGCTTTCATCCTTTTTAGAATATTTGATATTTTTAAACCCTGGCCTATCTGTGTAGTAGATAAAAATTTCCAAGGCGGATGGTCAGTGATGCTTGATGATGTTTTAGCGTCGGGCTATGTACTTCTTTTCTGGTGGGTATTTTTTACTTAGCTTGTTTTTGCAATATGCTCTAAATAGCCAAAAGGAACAATATGGCTATTTTGTGTGGTTTGCTCTAGCTCACCGGAATACACCAGGTAATTCTTTTTTACTTGTGTGCGCGCTATTTTAAAGAATTTTTTCAAATTCTTGATATAGTCACTATGAATGGTTTGTGGTGATTTGATCTCAATGGCAGTTAAATCCCGGATTTACACAAACAAAGCATCAATGTCAAGTTTTTGACCTATCAAGGTAGAAGTAAAGGTTAGGTGAAGTGCTCATTTTTGATATGCTCCATAATGGCCAGATTTTCAAATAAATGTCCCCACACTGGATCGCTGAAAAGGCATTCACTGTCATTGATGTCCAATAAGTAGCAAGCCAGACCGACATCAACAAAATAAATTTTTGGAGAATTAATAAGCTTTTTACCCATGTTTTCATGGAAAGGTTGTAACAGCACAATGATAAATGATGCTTCTAAAATAGAGAGCTAGTGGCTTACGGTTTGAACTAATACTCTCACCGGTTCCTGGCTAAAGTATGTTTTTATTAAGTAACTGCCCGGTATGTCTAGCAAGCAATTGAATAAATTTTTGAAAAATCACTTAATTCTTTAATCTGTATCATTGGCGTACATCTCTTTCAAGATAGATCTGTATGTA
The DNA here is from genome assembly GCA_964352915.1 of uncultured Legionellales bacterium. Classification (GTDB taxonomy): domain Bacteria; phylum Pseudomonadota; class Gammaproteobacteria; order PIVX01; family PIVX01; genus CAYGTQ01. Next base: position 27,241 of record CAYGTQ010000008.1, on the reverse strand, counting down.
ATTCCTATGATCATCTGTGACATTAATAGATTCATGGCAGGGTCGTGGGTAGAAAACTTTCACAATATATTCACTCACATCATGAGCACCTTCTTTGTTTGACAGCTCTGATAGTGTCAGGGGCATTAAGGTTAATAAAAAAATTCTACCAGCGAGAGATTGTGAAATAGCTGTGTGCAGAGACAATGGGTGACTTCCGGTTAAAATATACATGACAAGCATGTGGGATTTCATCAAGTACACTTGAATATAAGAAAGCAAATCTAGTGTACGCTGAATTTCATCAAAAGTGATGCCTTGTGAGTTGCGTCTTAAAAAATCTCTTGGATCTTCAACAATGGCTTGTCTGACATATGGTGCTTCTAAGTTAATGTATTGGTGTTCAGGGAAGGCCTGCTTGACCAGCGTTGTTTTATCACTTTGCCCGCCCCAAGTAGAGTGACTGCCGGAAATTATCTGGCATCTTCTAAGAGCTTAGCTGGCAAGCGTCATGCTAAAAACATGTAAATATTAAGTTGAAGTTAATCCATGTTTAGAGTGTTAAAAATATGCCGTGAGGCAGAGATTTAATAAACTAGGCCCTAGTCAAGATTAGACAATATATTTTTTTAAATTATTGTTTTAAAATAAAAAATAAGCATATTCATGGTTCGAAGTGGCTAGTTGAAACGTGATGGCAAGGTTTTATGCAGAGATTGTTAAGAACTGCTCCAAGGAACAGTTAATGCTTATTATATAAGGTCATATCCTGGAAAGTTTTATCATTTAGATGGCTGGAAAGCTTATGATGGTGTGGTATTGAATGGCTACGATCATTATCGTGTCGTCTACTCTCATGATGAATTTGCCATAGGTAAATCACGTGTTAATGGTATTTAAGGATTGTGGAGCTTTGCTAAAAGACGACTGGCTAAGTTTAGTGGGCTAATCGATCAGATGTTCTTTTGCATTTTAAAGGATGTGGATTTAGCTTGAATAACAGACAAAAGAATTTGTAGGATATAATGCTTAAGATTTTAAGAGATAATTTCCTCTAATCTTGTCTAGAAGGGCTTTATGCAAACCTTTTTTGTCCATACATTTCTAAATATTGGATAATCTCTTTTTGGTATTGAAGGCTTTGTACATCATTTTTTGTGCCAAGCCAGCCTACCAAATCATCGACGTTGAGCACTGAGTAGATAGGAATATGGTGCTTTTTTTGTAAGATTTGAAGAGGTTCGCTGATTTGTTCTTTGCGATCGAATATGAGCAGTACAGCCTGCAATGTGGCGTTGTAATTTTTGAGTAACGCCAAAGTTTCTGTGATGGTGGTCCCTGCAGTGATCACGTCATCAATTAAAATCACACGACCTCCTAAAGGAGCTCCTACTAAATCACCGCCATCACCATAGGCTTTTGTTTGTTTGCGGTTAAAAGCATAGGGTATGGCTTGGCCAAAGTGATGAGAAAAAGCTATAGCCGTGGCGCTGACCAATGGTATGCCTTTGTACGCAGGGCCATAGAGCACATCAAAGGGGATTTGCTCATTCTCAATCATCTCGGCGTAACATTGTCCGAGCACAGACAAAGCATGCCCAGTATTAAATTGACCAGCATTAAAGAAATAAGGCGATTTTCGGCCAGATTTCAGCGTAAAATCACCAAAGCGTACTGCTTGGCATTTTAGCGCCAAATCGAGCAATTGTTGTTTACCAGTGTTCATAGCTATGGTAGGGTAGCGCAATTTGCTACGGAAGTCATCCCATATCAACTCATGCGCGTTATTAGTTTGAATGTCAATGGGATCCGCTCTGCCTGCCGTAAAGGGTTGCTGCCATGGCTCGCACGTCAAAAGGCTGACTTTATTTGTTTGCAGGAAACCAAGGCTCAGTTGGCTGATTTAAATTTGGCTGATTTTAAGCTCAATGGTTACCAACTCTTCTATGTGGATGCTGAAAAAAAAGGCTACAGTGGTGTGGCTATTTACAGCCGTCATCAGCCAGGGGATGTGATAAGCAAGCTTGGGTGGCGTTATGCCGATCGCGAAGGGCGCTATTTGGAACTGGTCTTCGATGATTTAAGAGTGGTGTCTTTGTACTTGCCTTCAGGCTCATCTAATGAAATTCGACAACAAGTTAAATTTGATTTCATGCAGCGCTATTTACAGCATCTGAAACGTTGCCAGCGACTTCAGGCTCCTTATTTGATTTGTGGAGATTGGAACATTGCGCATCGCGCCATTGATTTAACCAACGATCGTGCTAATGCCAAAAATTCAGGTTTTTTGCCTGAAGAACGAGCTTGGCTTGATCAGGTATTTTCGCTTGGCTATGTCGATGTGTTGCGCACACTTGATCAAAGAGAGCATCAATACACTTGGTGGTCTAATCGAGGTAACGCTTGGTCTAACAATGTAGGCTGGCGCATTGATTACCAGATAGCGAGCCCTGCGATTGCCCAAGATGCTGAATCTGTCAATATTTATAAACGCAAAAGGTTTTCTGATCATGCACCACTGATTATCGATTATGCAAGGAAATTAACATGAAGAAAATATTTCACCATGATTTATTTAAATCACCTTTAGGCTATTGGTGTTTGATAGTAATTGCGGTATTTCCTTTTGTAGCATCGGACATTTATATGCCAGTATTACCTGAAATTGCTTTAGATTTTTCAGGCGATAGTGTGACAACGCGTTTGATTGCCAGCTATTTCTTGTGCGGTTTGGCTGTTTCGCAATTGGTCTATGGGCCATTGGCTGATCGCTATGGTCGCTTACGTATTTTATTGACAGGCTCTATCATTGCCTTATTGGGTTTAGCATTGATAACTTCATCAGAAAATTTACCAACGATGATTTGGGGGCGCATGATCCAAGGTATTGGTGTAGGTGCCGCTTTGATTGTGAGTCGTTCGATGTTTCGTGATTTGTATCACGGAGCCCAATTGGTGCAAACCATCGCCTATTTAGGCGTTATTATTGCCTTATCTAATGTTTTGACACCACTTGTCAGTGCTTACATACAGCATTGGTTTGGGTGGCCTGCGATCGTCTATGTTCTTTGGCTTGGTGGCGCAGTTTGCTTGCTAGCAGCTTTGCGGATTTTGCCAGAGACTTGTGTGCAGGGACGACATCAACATATTAACTTGACCTCTATTTGGGAACACTATCGTTCTACACTAGTTCACCCTGTATTTATTACCAATGTTTGTATGACCACCATGGCCATGTCTTGCATGGTGACTATTTTTATTCTGGTACCATTTTTGTTTCAAAATTTACTGGCTGTATCCGTTGTTGGTTGTGGTTGGTGGCTCAGCAGTTTCACCGGCATGATGCTCATTGGTAAGCTTTGCAATGCAGTTTTGGTAAAGCACTATGCGATGCAGCAATTGTTGCAAACAGGACTTTTAATTATGATGATCGCCGGTTGTATGCTGGTTTTCGTGGTGGCATTGGGGTGGATAAGTCCTGGATGGGTAGCATGCCCTATGGGCTGTTTATGCTATGGTATGGGTTTGGTTTTTTCTAATGCTTTTGCATCCACGATGGATCACTTTCCACATAAAGCAGGTTATGCAGGCGCTTTATATGGTTTTATTCAACTGCTCGGAACTTACTTGGCTTCATGGGTGGCAGCTCATTTATCAATTAAAAGTATGTGGCCAATGTGCGCTGTACTTGGTGGCTTGCCATTGGTAGGTTATGGTTTGTTTTGTTATCGCTCAGTCCCTGGCCTAAGCCATACTACTTAGCAAGGGCAGCTTTTTGTAGCACCTGCAATTGTTGGTTGCCTTGCTCGGCCAGATTTAAAAGCTCAGTCAGCTCTTCTTTAGAAAAGCTCTGAGTTTCAGCTGTGCCTTGGATTTCCACAAAGCGCCCCTGATCATCCATAATGACATTCATGTCAGTATCAGCTTTGCTGTCTTCGATATATTCCAAATCCAGAATAGGCGTGCCTTGATAAATGCCTACGGAAACAGCGCTGACCATCGTGCGCAAAGGATTTTTGGCTATTTTTTGCTCGGATAATAAATTTCTTATTAAGATATTCAAGGCGACACTGCTGCCGGTAATGGCTGCCGTGCGCGTACCACCATCAGCTTGCAGTACGTCGCAATCCAAGGTAATGCTGCACTCGGGCAGTTCAGATAAATTAATCGAAGTACGAAGCGCTCGTCCAATGAGGCGCTGGATTTCTTGGGTACGTCCGGTTTGTTTGCCGCGAGCAGCTTCTCGCTGGGTGCGACTGTGGGTAGCTGCCGGCAGCATACCGTATTCTGCTGTCAGCCAGCCTTGTTGCTGTCCTTTTAGAAAATGCGGCACACCAGATTGATAGCTCGCGCTACAGAGTACCCGCGTGTTGCCTATGCTGATAAGAACCGATGCTGGATGATGTTTGATAAAATGACACTCGAAAGTGCTCTCTCTTAGCTCATTAATTGCCCTGCCGTTTGGTCGCATTGGATGGTTCTCTTGTTGAATATGCTGGTCGAATAGTATATCGTTAATTTTCGTATTGTCATAGTGAAACTCACAAATGAATCAATTGGCTAGCATGACAGGTTTTGCTAGGTCAGCGGAACAACAGCCATGGGGGCATTGGGTGTGGGAGATCAGAACACTCAACCAGAAATATTTTGATGGGCAATTTCAGTTACCAGAAGGTTGTCAAAGTTTGTTGCCATCTTTGCGTAAGGTTTTGCAATCGCATGTCACGCGTGGGCGATGCGATACACGCCTTTGGTATAGCAAATCTGAAACCCAGCTTGCAGAGCTTGATATGCAGCGAGTGCAAGCGCTATGTAAAACCATTCAACAGGTGTTGCCATGGCTTCCTGCCACAGCTCACATCAACATCATGGATGTGTTGAAAAATTCTGAGGCATCACTTCAAATACCTTGTTTGGAAGAGGCTCAGGCATCAGTTTTGATATCTTCATTTGAGAGTTGTGTACTTTCTTTGGTGCATGCTCGGCAAGAAGAAGGTCTGGTTTTGCATCAATTTATGCTGGAGCGCCAAACTACGCTCAGCAGTTATTTGCAGCAAATAGAACAATGTTTACCTGCGGCGATACAAGCTCGTAGTCAAATTTGGCAGGCATGGTTAGTTTCTTTATCGACAGATATAGAGCAAACGACTATGGACAAAGTTATGACAAATTTTATACAACGCCATGATGTCACAGAAGAAGTCAGTAGGCTCAGTTGCCATTTGGCTTCTTTAAAGAAACTGTTGGCGCAATCAGGGGCTATCGGTCGTGATTTAGGGTTTCTTTTGCAAGAAATTTTAAGAGAAATCAATACATTAGGTGCTAAAGCGGTGGGTGTGGCTGTGGTGCAGTTAACCTTGAACATGAAAGCCGTTGTTGAACAAATGCGAGAACAGGCGCAAAATATCGAATAATGACACAATCTACTTTACAAAACTTAACAGGCACTTTGTTTGTGGTGGCAGCACCCTCAGGTGCAGGCAAAACAAGCCTCGTACGTGCCTTGGTGGAGCGGGATGAGCAGATCCGATTATCGGTATCTTATACAACTCGCCTTAAACGCTCGGGCGAAAAATCCGGTGTTCATTACTACTTTGTGAATGAGTCTGAATTTGCTGATAAAGTGGCTCAGCATGCATTTTTAGAGCATGCACGCGTTTTTGGGCATGGGTATGGTACTGAGCGAGCTTGGGTTCAGAGCCAGCTAGCCCAGGGTATGGATATCATTTTGGAGATTGACTGGCAAGGAGCTCGTCAAGTCAAAGATCTGTGGCCTGACAGTTGTGGGATCTACATTTTGCCGCCATCGCCAGAGCTTTTACGTCAGAGACTTTGCGACCGCGCTTGCGACGATGAGGCTGTGATTGATTTCCGAATGCAGCAGATGGCGGAGCAAGTGAGTCATTGTCATGAATTTGATTATATTGTGATCAATGATAATTTTGATAAGACTTTGGCTGAAATGTATAGTATTATACAAGCATCTCGCTTACGAGTGTCTCGTCAGTTACAATGTCAGCATAAGCTTATCGAGAGACTTTTGTCTGAAAAAGCATAATAATTTATGGGAGGTAGGGTTTAATGGCACGTATTACAGTTGAAGATTGTTTGCATCAAATATCTAATCGGTTTGAGTTGGTTTTACTTGCAGCTAAAAGAGCGCGTCAACTACACAAAGGTGGACAATCCTTTGTTGAATGGGGAAACGACAAATCTACGGTAGTTGCGTTGCGTGAGATCGCAGAAGGCCATTTGGGTGAACGGTATTTGCGGGATGATATAACAGAGACTCAAACAGAAAATACTTTGGTCGCTGATGCCTCTCATGAGTCATCTGACACTCCTTCACCTTTGATGGTGCCTGCAACCAGCAGCGAGCCTGACATGGCCGTTTCGCCTTTGATGGTGCCTGCAACCAGCAGTGATTCTGAAACAAACTTTTCAGCATTGTTAGGCTCTTCAATCGACAGTAATTCTGAAGCTACAACTTCACCTTTGATGGTGCCTGCAACCAGCAGCGAACCTGAAAAGGCCGTTTCACCCTTGATGGCACCTACAACCAGCAGCGATTCTGAAACGAATATATCACCTTTGTCAGGCTTTTCAGTTGACAGTGATTCTGAGCCAACTGAATCATAGATTTGTACCTTATCAAGGATCAAGGATGATTGGCGATTAAGTTAGGGAATAGCTGTGGGATATTTCACCGCGCTTAAAGGTGAGCTGGTTACCTATATGGATGATCAGCAAATTGAACGAACTTATCAAGCTTACGTATTTGCGCGCAATGCTCATCGTGGCCAAAAACGCCTAACTGGCGAAGCCTACATTACTCATCCTGTTGCAGCAGCCAGAATTTTAGCCGAGATTCACATGGATGTGGACAGTATTATGGCAACGTTACTGCATGATGTGCTTGAAGATACCCGTGCTACCAAATCTGAATTGGCGTCACATTTTGGTGAAAACGTAGCAAATTTGGTCGATGGTGTCAGCAAACTTAAAAAAATCAAATTTGACAGTCACGCTGAAGAGCAAGCGGAAAACTTTCGTAAGATGGTTTTAGCTATGGTGCGAGATATTCGTGTCGTGATCGTCAAATTGGCTGATCGCTTACATAATATGCGAACATTATCTGTTATGCGGCCTGACAAGCAGCGTCGTATCGCTTTAGAAACCATGGAAATTTATGCTCCAATTGCTCATAGGCTTGGGATGCATGATTTTTACCGTGAACTGGAGGATTTAGGGCTCAAAGCGCGCTATCCAATGCGCTACAGGGTTTTGTCTGATTCAATCAAGCGTGTACATGGCAACCGTAAGCGCATGCTGAGAGAAATAGAGAACAATATTTGTGAAGCCCTTAGTCGCAATGGTTTGAGCCAAGGTCAGGTTCTGGGGCGTAGGAAAAATCTTTGCAGCATCTATAAGAAAATGCGCTTTAAAAAGATCTCTTTTAATGACGTGATGGATGTGTTCGGCTTCAGAGTGGTGGTACAAGATGTGGATGCTTGTTACCGTGTTTTAGGCATTGTGCATAGTTTATATAAGCCCGTACCTGAGCGTTTTAAGGATTATATTGCAATGCCTAAAGCTAACAGCTATCAATCATTGCACACCACATTGTTTGGGCCTTATGGGATCCCTATTGAGATCCAGATCCGCACTGATGATATGGACAAAATTGCTGAAAATGGTGTGGCCGCTCACTGGAGATACAAAGCAGGCAGCGATCATGCGAAAGATGCTCAGCTCAAGGCTGTTAAATGGGTACAAGGTCTTTTGGAAATGCAGCACAATACTGCCAGCTCTCTTGAATTTATTGAAAGTGTTAAAAGTGATTTATTTCCTGATGAAGTGTATGTGTTTACCCCTAAAGGCGATATATTGAAGTTACCAGGTGGTGCAACGCCAGTTGATTTTGCATATGCAGTGCATTCTGAAGTAGGTAACAGCTGTGTGGCTGTGAAAATCAATAAAAAATTATCACCTTTAAGCACGCCACTGATTAATGGCCAGCAGGTAGATGTTGTAACTTCTGATCAAGCCACACCAAACCCAGCCTGGCTTAATTTTGTGGTTACAAGCAAAGCGCGCAGTAATATTCGGTACTATTTAAAGTGTCAGCAAAACACGGAGTCTATTGCATTAGGATCAAGACTTTTAACATTGGCTTTGCAAAAATTTAGCAAGAATTTTGCGGACATCCCTAAGGAAGCTATGCAAAGCCTTCTGAAAGTTCTTGGCTATAAAAATCGTGAGGAGCTTTTAGAAGCCATAGGTCTTGGCCATCAAACAGCCTCATTGATTGCACAAAGACTGTTGTATGGTCTGCAAATAGAATATACTGAAGATAATACTATACCAGCACTTTATATCAAAGGCACCGAAGGGATGGTGGTACGTTTTGCAGAATGTTGCCGACCTTTGCCAGGTGACAGCATTATAGGCCAGAGTAACCCTGGTCAAGGGATTCTGGTACATATGGCCCAATGCTCTAAAGTGTCTTCTTTGACTTATGATGCTAAAAAAATCATTTACATCAGATGGGAAGATGAAGTCGCAGGTGATTTCAAAGCGGATTTGGTGATTGAAGTAGCTAACCAGCGTCGAGTACTGGCATTACTCGCAGGTATTATTGCTGATGAGGATTCTAACATTGATAACATCCTAGTTGATCCAAAAGATGGGCAGCACAATAAAGTGTCTTTAACAATCACAGTGAATCATCGTCGTCATTTAGCAAAAATCATTCGTCAAATTCGACGTTTAGAACCTGTTGTTAAGGTCATTAGGACTAAAGGCTAATAAAGTATTGTTCTGGTTGTATGAGCTCGATGCTTTCGTTTATTCATGGTCAGGATTACTTGTTGCCAAATAAACGAATAATATCATTTTTTTCAGCTATATCGATGAGAGCTGATTTGGAATGGCAAGACAGTTTCTTTTTTAATGCATCCAGATAGTTTTCTACAGTTTTGGCTGTGAGGTTAAGTTTTGCAGCAGTAATTTTTGCGCTACAACCTTGAGCTGCCATAGCAAGACATTGCAGTTGGCGTAAAGAAAGCGTCACATAACCATTTTCAGTTTGAACGTGAAATTTCTTTAATTTTTTAATAAGACTATCAGTTTCAAACAGATGCTTATCCATGTTGGTGATGATAAGTTCTGGAACATGGTTTTCAACATCGTTAGGGTAATAAAAGCGTTCTGTTTTTGCTTGCTCAATGAGTGCAAAAGCTTGTTGCTTAAAAATCAAGGTAAAATCTTCGAGTTTTTGCATATTTTGCATGTATATCAGGTTACTTTGTTCCTCAGTAAATTTCTCTGGATTGATGCCAAAATAGAACCACTCGCAATTTTTTTCATCTTTTTTTATGATAATTAAGTAGTTACCAAGATTAAACAATTCTCTGGTTACTTGGTTGATTTGCTTAACGATGTCGTTGCTTTTTAAGCTGCTCACCAGAATGTAGCCGGGTTGGCATTGCTCGTAGTTTTCAGTCAAAGCAAGATTATAAAGCTTCTCTTGAATGAAGAATTCAGACAGCTCTGGGTGGGTAGATAATAAAATTCGCTCAGATTTTGGGGTAAGATTGAGGTAAGCAAAATGATTGATACCTAGGCATTCCAGTGGCTTGGCCAGTTGGCGCATGGTTTCACCACTGGTTTGTATGTGATGCTGTGTTCTTTCAATATCGGTGATCAGCTTCGCCATCGTGTTATCACTCTCTGTAAAGTTAGTTATACAAAAGCCACAAAAAAGAATATTAATTAGCCAAACCATACAAATAATTAAACAGATTGTCAATAATTATTCATTTTTAGGGTGTTTTATACTCTAAAGTTGATGTTTTGACACGTTGAGTTATCCAAAATGCTTTTGTGTATAAGCTCAGATCAGCCTTTATCTAAAGCATAGTATTTTTTAGAGTATTTTTTACACCTAGAGAAGTGGTTAATATTTGATACAATAGGGTTGAATCGATTTAACAAGAAGTTAAATTAAACAAACAAGCAAAGCAAACTTTGGAGAAACACCATGAAACTGATAAAAAATGTATTGTATGTAGCTGCGCTGAGCTGCTTGTCATCAACCTATGCACTTAATGTCAGCTTGAATATAAGCGATAAAGTATGGAAGGATATTCCATCTGTGCAAAATTCAGGTATTGACCTTGTAAAAGCTCATGAAGTAGCTCTTGATGGCACAAATGGAGAAGAATTGAGTGTCATTCCTCATGATGATCGTAGCTACACAGTATTAAAATTGGATGGAAAAGAAATGTCAGGCAATGTAACCATAGGTTTTTACATTGCATCCAATCAATACGATACCCATGTAGGAACAAGCCAAGCTTACGTGAAAGTCGATGGTTATGCAGAGCAAGATATGGTTATTGACGTTACTTCCCAGGAACAATATACATATACTTCTTTGGCAGAAGGTCTTAATTTAGTACCTACGGGTAAATTCTATCTTATCTTTAATGGCAAACCTGGCGCTCATGTGCTTCGTTAGAAGTTTTTTAATCTTCGGTGCTTTCTTAAAAGCACCGAAGGTTTTTTCTTAATTTATCTCAGTCAGCTGTTTTCAAAAATTTCAACAGGTTAAATTAATAACATTTTCAGCATTTGACGACATAGTTATGTTTTTAGTTTCAGCTCGTTTATAATCTCTGCATACCCTTTTCTACAATCAGAGTGGTACCATGGGTGGTAAACCTCAAGTAAATAACGACTTGTTACCCTTTGGTTGCTTATGCTCCGGTCAGAAGCTAAGTGGTCGAACATCGGTTGAGTCACACCTAAAGCAGTGGCCAAATATTTTATCAGTATGCCTTTTTTGATGGGATGGGCATCGCTGGCTGTGTACAGGGGGCGCAAGAATTTTTGTGTGGACATGTTTGCTAAAATCCCCACACAATCTTTTTCATGAATGTGATTCATACATCGATGCTCACCTGAGAGAGTTTTGCCTGATTGAATTTGCTTTAAAAGATGATTTCGATGAGGACCATAAATACCACTGAAGCGCAGAATGGTGGCAGGCAGATTGCTTGATAACAACATCCGCTCAGCTTGCAAAAGATAGTCTCCACGAAAATCCAGCGGCGTGGTTAAACTGTGCTCGTCCACCCACTGCCCTTGAGTTGCGCCGTAAACACGTGTGCTGGATACAAAAATCAGGCGCTTGGGTGGATGTTGTTGATAGTGCATCAGCAGATTAGGAATTGCTTGTGTATATAAATTTCGATAGTCCTGTTTTTCGTGTCCATCAGGTGTCAGTATGACGTAAAGGTAATCGGTGTCAATTGGCAATGCATGTAATGTTTTTCGAGCATACAAATCGACTTGTACAGGCGTGATACCTTCGGGTAAGCAATCTGGGTGGCGCTTAGCACCCCACACTTGATGATTTTTTTGAGCCAGTAAAGTACCCAAGGGTTTCCCCAAGCGTCCGCAGCCGATGATGCCTATTTTCGCCATATCTCTTCCGTCAATACATTGCACAAGCACCATATTTGTGTGATAGTCAGCATTTGTCAAGGGTTTTTAGAAATAGACGGTCTTTATGCAAGCATTGACTGAATTTAAAGGTGTCGGCACAGCTGTCACTAAAAAGTTAGCACAAGCGCAAATCCATAACATAGAGGATTTGCTTTTAAATTTGCCAAGTCAATATCAAGATCGCACGCATGTAACAGCTATTGAAGCTTTGAGAGTAGGTGATAAAACGTGGGTACAAGGGCGCATTGTGGATGTGGTAGCCAAACCTTATCCCAGACGTCAACTGATGGTAAGCATTGATGATGGTACGGGACGCTTGATGATGCGTTTGTTCCATTTCAATATGGGACAGCAGCAAGGGCTGTTGGCAGGTCAGCGTATTAATTGCTTTGGTGAAGCGCGCCGTGGCAGACTCGGTTTTGAAATGGTCCATCCAGAATACCGTCTGCAGCGTATAGATGCTCCCATTCAAGTCGAAGAAACTTTGACACCAGTTTATCGTACTGCCAAAGGTCTTTCGACATTGTTGCTGCGCCGATTGGTGCAACAAACTTTATCAGATCCACATTTGGCTCAAGTTCCTGAATTGCTGCCAAAAGCATTGCTTAAACAATATGATTTGATGCCAATAGGTGATGCACTGCATTGGGTACATCAACCACCACCTGATGTGGGCTTAAGCGAATTATCTACGCTGTCTTGTCCTGCACAACAGCGCTTGATTTTTGAGGAGCTTTTGGCTCATCATGTCAGTCTTTGCAAAGTCCGCGTGCAAACAGCTATGCAGAGCGCTCCTGCTTGCATAAAATTATCCCCTTTAATTAAAAAATTAGAGACATCACTTCCTTTTGAATTCACTAGGGGACAATCAACATCTTTTCAAAGCATTCTGAATGATTTAAAAAAACCTCATCCTATGATGCGTTTGCTGCAAGGTGATGTTGGCTCGGGCAAAACGGTGGTGGCAGCAATGGCTGCTTTACAAGTGATTGAGCATGGCTTGCAAGTAGCCATTATGGCACCTACTGAGATTTTAGCTGAACAACACCATCAGACATTCTTAAAATGGCTTGAACCACTGGGTGTTCATGTGAGCTTTCTATCTGGCAAGCTTAAAGCGCGTGATAAACGCTCAACCACAGAAAACATAGCTTTGGGGTTAGCCCAAGTTGTGGTGGGGACTCACGCACTTTTTCAACAAAAGGTTGAGTTCAAACAGCTTGGTTTGGTGGTGATCGATGAGCAGCATCGCTTTGGTGTTGATCAGCGTTTGAAATTACGTGAAAAAGGTATGCGGGGCTCTGAACTATGGCCTCATATGCTGATCATGACAGCAACACCTATCCCACGCACATTGACTATGACACTTTATGCCGATCTTGATGTTTCGGTGATGAAAGATATGCCCAAAGCCCGCAAGCCCATAACGACGGTGACCATCCCGAATCAACGTCGTACCGAAGTGATTGAAAAAATGCGCCGTTTATGTGATCAAGGGCAGCAAGTTTATTGGATTTGCCCTTTAATAGAGCTCTCTGAGCAACTCAATTGCCAGACAGTAGAGCAAGCTTTACAAATTTTGACTGAGCAATTACCAGAGCATCGCATCGGTATGGTGCATGGACAAATGTCTTCTGAAGACAAAGAACAAGCTATGTTGCAATTTCATTCTGGCCATTGGCAAATTTTGGTAGCAACAACGGTCGTTGAAGTGGGTGTGGATGTACCCAATGCCACATTAATCGTGATTGAAAATGCCGAAAGAATGGGATTGTCACAACTGCATCAATTGCGTGGGCGGGTGGGGCGAGGTAATTTGCCAAGCTATTGTGTCTTATTGTATCAGACACCTTTGACTGAGACTGCACGTACACGCTTGGATGTGCTGCGCAAAATAACCGATGGCTTTGTGATTTCACAAAAAGATTTGCAGCTTCGAGGCCCCGGTGAGGTGCTTGGTACCAAACAAACAGGTCTCTATCGTTTCAGATTAGCCGATCTGATGCGTGATCACAGCCTATTGCCTGATATCCAGCAAGCATCACAATGGCTGCTGGAGCATCACCCAGAGATGATAAAACCCTTGTTAAAGCGCTGGTTTGGTCATCATGAAAAATATGTGCATGCGTAGCGTTTTCACTGGTTTTACGTTAACATTTACGATATTCATGCTGATCAGTCTGAGCAATTGATTTTTTTATGAACAACCCTCGCAAAGCTGTGGCCCTAATTTCCGGTGGTTTGGATTCTATGCTTGCTGCTAAAGTGATCCAAGCCCAAGGCATTCATGTGGAAGGAATTAATTTTTACACAGGATTTTGTCATACAGGTCACACTTCAGCGGTCAGAAGCACCAAACCAGGTAAGGTTAAGCGCAATGATGCTTTATGGGTAGCTGAACAGCTGAATATGAAGCTTCATATCATCGATGCTGTAGAAGCCTATAAGAAAGTCTTAACAGAGCCCAAATACGGTTATGGTAAACATGTTAATCCCTGCCTGGATTGTAAAATTTTCATGGTTCAATCAGCATATAAGTGGATTAAAGAGCACGATTTTGATTTCATCATCACAGGCGAAGTGATGGGGCAAAGACCTCACTCACAGCTTAAGAAAAAATTACCCATTGTTGCCAAAGCCTCAGGAGCTGAGGACAGGCTGCTTCGACCCTTATGTGCACAACGTTTAGAGCCTACACTGCCAGAGCGCATGGGGTGGGTTGATCGTGATAAGTTGCATGATTATTCTGGGCGAGGCCGCAAGCCGCAATTAGCGTTGGCTGAATCTTTTAACATTGATGAGTTTGCTCAACCCTCAGGTGGTTGCTGCGTTTTGACCGATAAGAGTTATGCCAGCAAATTACAAGATATGTGGCGACATCAGGGCAACAAGCAATACAGCTTAGATGATATTATTTTATTAAAAATAGGCCGGCATTTACGGCCTCGTGCTCACTATAAACTGGTGGTTGGTCGAGAAGAAGGCGAAAACCAATTTTTACAAGGCTATGGTCGTCGTTTTACCCAAATTAAACCAGTACAAGGAGGCGGCGCACTGGCTTTGGTTGACGGACAGCCTACGGCTGATGATATTCGATTTGCCAGTCGAGTGGTGGCACGTTTTAGCCAATCAAGAGATGCTGATTCGGTCATGATGGAGGTGAACTATCGTCGTCTCTATCAGAGCTATTTGACGGTCAAGCCGCTGCCGGTTGAACAGATAAATCCAGATTGGTACGTGTAAGGACGCTTATGGCAACACACTCTTTGGATTTGACAGGATTATTATGTCCCTTGCCAGTGATCAAAGTACAAAATCATGTGGCAGGCTTAATAGAGAAAGACGTGGTCATAGCCATCTGTTCTGATCGCGGTGCAGCTGAGGATATTCCGACGTGGTGTCGTTTGTATGGTCATCAAGTGCTATCGATTGAAAAATCTGATGACGGTGTGACCATTACTTTGCAAGTGGGGAGTACAAATCCATGAAATCATCACCTATGCCGAGCCAAGCCAGGCGCCTGATGTATGTTACGGTATTGATCAACATACTGCTGGCACTGACCAAAGTAGCAGGTGGTTGGCTGTGCCATTCACGTGCCTTGCTTGCCGATGGTGTCCACTCTTTTTCTGATTTGTTCACCGATGCTCTGGTCTACGCAGCAGTGTACTGGGGCCATCAACATGCTGATGACAACCATCCTTATGGACATGAGCGCATTGAAACGCTGGCGACCACTTTTTTGGCTTGTATTTTAGGTGTGGTAGGTACAGCGATTATTTACGATGGCGTGATGGCTTGGCACGAATCTGTGAGCTCAAGCATTTCCTCGGCTGCACTGTGGCTTGTAGTGATGTCGATTGCCCTGAAAGAAGGGCTTTATCACTATACACGCCAAGTGGCCCAACAAATAGACTCAAAAGCTTTAATGGCCAATGCATGGCATCATCGCAGCGATGCCGGCTCATCCATGGCTGTGTTGTTTGGCTTACTGGCTTCGCAATGGGGCATGGGTTTTGCTGACTGCATGGCTGCTATTGTGGTGGGTCTGTTTATTGTATGGATTGCTGTAGGGTTGCTTTGGTCTGCGCTGAAAGAATTGGTGGATACAGCCGTTGATGCGCCTTTGGAGGAAAAAATCAAACAATGCATTGTTGATACACCAGGTGTGGTGGCTGTGCATCAGCTACGGACTCGTACCATGGGGCGCAAAATCATGATCGATGTCCATATATTGGTAGATGCTTACTTAACTGTATCAGAAGGGCATCATATTGCCCATCAAGCCAGGCATCGCTTGCGGCAAAATTTTAAGCATGTGGATGTGACAGTGCATGTCGATCCGGAAGATGACGAAATCTGCGCGCCTTGTGAAACCTTACCATCCAGGGCTCTTTTATTGCCCGATCTGCAAAAGGCCTGGCATGGTTTACCTGGTGTAGAGGGGCGTGATGTGCGGCTGCATTACTTAGATGGTCAAATTGAGATAGATGTGTGGCTGGTAGAGAGTACAGTCAGCACCTACTCGGTGGCAGAGCTCACAGAGCTTTATCAGAAAGCCATGGCACATATGTTATTTATTCGAAGAGCCCGTGTGGTTATAAGTTTAGCCGCCTCAAACCAATAGACACTGACCTGTGTTCATAAATATATCTTTCTTAGTCAAGCTTAGTTGCAACTTCACAGCCAATTCTCTATGCTCATAAGAGCAAAGGTTATTCAGAGATGTGTGATGTGGATTTTGTGGATTTTGTTATTTTGCAATCTTTCTTTAGCGGATGAGGCCGTGTATGTCACCACTCACCAAGGTAAAACCATATTCTCTGATATCAAGCCCCGTTATACAGATAACGACGAGCAAACTACTGAAAAAAAGACAATAAAAAAACCTCAAGCATTCCATGCCCCCCTGCCACAGACGAGAGCCAGAACCCATAGCCAGCTTAAATCTGAAGTGAAACTACCATCCTACAGTGTGACGTTCATCAGCCCTTTGGACAAAAGCACTTTTCAACGCAAACCAGTGGATGTGGTGATACAAGTATCACCTCGATTAAAAAGTGGTGTGAAGCTCCGCTTGTTGTTGGATAAAAAATCTGTGCCTATCGGTTCTGGCCAAAAGAACCTATTTCGCGCAAGGCTTGAAGGCGTCCCGCGTGGAGCGCACAGCTTAAAAGCCCAAATAGTTTATGGAGATGACATTTTGGCAGAGTCTGAAATGACCATTTATATGCACAGACCTCGAGTGAAGAAGAGCAGCTAATACTGCCCCCTGTTTCATGCCGCCGCATACGAGCCCCTTACCCCTCCATGATTGATTGCTGGTTGTCTTATTTTTCTGCTTTTAGCCACGATGAATAAAAGAGTGTTAAAATTTGCGTTAATAGACAATTATCATCCACAGATGCATAAAGTGTGTTTTGTTGAGTTTAGAATTTAGCATGAACGATTCATTGTGGCGTGAGAGTAAAAAATGCATCCATCAATGGGGCAATTAAAATTTTCTGAGGACCAATTTTTTCAGTGAGCTATACTGATATTAATTTAGTATTACAACACTGGATTTAACATGCCATTATCTCGACTACGCAAACATCAGATTTCAGAAGCTGCCAATTTGCTTTTTAAGAAAACATTTATAAGCCTATCAGTATCAGGTGATTTAGAGTCAGACACTCCACAAGTAAGCATCGATTCACAGTTTATAGCCAATGCTATAGAACTGGGGAGTCTGGATAAATTGGTGGAAAGCTACAGCCCTGATGCTGATGAACGGAGCTATTTCAAGGCACAAATGATGCAGCTCATGAAGCCTATAGTGCTGCTGCAGGAACAGGCAAGTCCTCGTTCAGGCGCTAGAAGTACTATGGCAACGCTTATGACAGGCAGTTTACCGACCGCTCCTGAGCAATTAGCAAAGTCAGTTTTCGAAACCTATAAAATTGATTACCCATGGCCTGCTGGATTACAGGAGCGTTTGGCTTATTTAGATGGATTGGCTGATCAACTGGTTGCAAGTGGTGACTTGTTTCAAGGCTCTGATGCTTCTGTTGTGCCTCAAGCACGTGCTTTACTCATTCAACAGGTGGTAGGGATGCGCCAAGAGCTTTCGCGTAACTCATCCTTGCAGGCTTTGGATTATTTAAGTGCGCAGGGCTTGCTAACAATAACAGGGGTAGATAAACATCAACAGTTGGTGAAGGCTCCAGTTTCATTAGATGACACTTTGTTGTCACAAGCTATCAGGACTGTCCCAGGCTCTGTGCAGCATGCTGTTGCTATAGGACGCATAAGTCCAGAACTACTCCCTGACGGGGGTGCTAGAAAACAAGTTAATGAAATATTAGGCTTTTTACAAGAAAATGCCTCTGAATTGATGGCGCTGCATACTTTAATGGAGCAAGGTGTTATCGAAAAAATGACACCGCAACAACAATTAGCATTGGTGCAAGCTGTGAGGCAGTCCGATGATCCTAACCAAATTTTTCGGGGGCTTATAAAGCCATACATTGTCTCAGGTAATCTGATGTCATTGGTTGGTTATGATACGCCATCTTTTGATGGTGGGTATGATCCTGCTCCTCTGATAGCTGTGGCACAGGATGCATCAAAACAGATGGCCTTTGATGCTGTGGAGCGGTTGGTCGATGGTTATGTGAATCAACATTCAGATTGTGCTGACTATACCCCACTGCAAAAAAGTAATGAAAAACATAGAATCTTGAATGTTTTTCGTATCAATATGCAGAAAGCTGTTTATCGTTTCAGTCCTGCCAGGGCATTAGAAGATGCTTTTTTTGATGTTGATAGTACCCTTACTGCGGATGACATAAGAGGTTATGGTCGTCTGGACACCACATCATGCAAAGCTTTAGAACATGCAATGGAAACACGAGTCTCTATAGATGTTGAAGCTCTTTTAATCCAAATTTATCACCAAGGTTTGATGGATTCAGAGCAATATGGTCAAGCCTATCAGGCGTGTGAAGAACGAGCACGGCATATAACGAAGCCTTCTAATGATTCGGACGGCCAGAACTTATCTAGCGCTCTGAAATCTTGTGGCCTAGAGATTGATTTTGATGCTTTAGAAAAAAACATGCCGTCTGAGCTTGCTGCAGATGAAAATATACAAGAGATTATTCAAGTTGCACGTTCTTATGGGCAAGCAGCTACCCACAGTGTGTGATGTTGTGTTTGAGGTGACTTCTAATTCTGGTTGATGTGTAAGTTAAAAATCTTTTATTTGAGTACTATTCTTGTAAAAGTGATCAGAGTTTTTGTAGGCTTTATGAATTGTCGATAAACTTAGGTTGCATACCTCAAGTTGTTGCATGCAAAATATATAAAAAATTTGAGCCAAGCATTTAAGCAGTTCAGGGTATAACAACACATTACTGATGATTTTTAGATAAAGCTTAAAAGCCCTGTAGAGTGCAACACAATCATAATGATAGCACCAGGTGTTATCCAACGTAGGCAAAATACCCACAAATTAAATAACCAAGGTGCAAATTGTAAGTGAGCTTGTAACCAGGGCTTGGGGACTCGGCATGCCGTAAACCATGCAATGAGGGCACCTAACAGAGGTAGCATCAAATTAGCCGTCAGATAATCAATGAGTTCAAAAAAATTAAGCCCCAAAAAGGTGATGCCCTGCCAAGCGTTGAATGACAATGCACTGGGAAGACCTGTAAGCCAGACAGCTATGCCGGCTAGAACAGCAGCATGTTGTCTTGACCAATTAAAATGCTCTGAAAGCCAAGCGACTGTAGGCTCTAACAACGATATGGTCGATGTAAATGCCGCGACACAAAGCATGACAAAAAATACAACAGACAATAGGTAGCCGCCAGGCATGTGGGCAAAGGCCAATGGTAGTGTTTTAAAAATAAGTCCAGGACCCGCTCCTGGCTCTAAACCATTAGCAAATACAATGGGGAAAATGGCCATGCCTGCTAAGATTGCGATCAAGGTATCCCCTGCGGCAATGATGGTAATGGACTGAGGTACGTTCACATTTTCTGGTATGTAGGCACCATACATCATCACAGTACCCATGGCTAAGCTTAAAGTAAAAAAAGCGTGCCCCAATGCTATCAGTAGTCCTTGAGAACTCATGGCTTCAAATTTAGGTTCAAATAAAAATGCTAGACCTTGGGAAAAATAGCCTGACTGGATAGCGTAAAATACCAAAATGAGCAGGAAAACCAGCATGGTGGGGAAAAGAAAATAAGTGGCGCGCTCAATTCCTTTTTTAACACCAAAAGCCAGAATAATTGACGTGAAAGCAATGATCACACTATGCCAGCCTATCATTCGAAGGGGAGAGTGAGTCAGCCATTCAAAATGAGCGTCAACAGCTTGACTGTCCATACCATTAAAACCGGTTGTGGCAGCATAGAACAAATAATCCATGGCCCAACCAGCAATGATGCTGTAATAGGAAAGAATTAAAAAACCTGCCAGGATGCTTAACCCGCCTACCCACTGCCAACCTGGGTGGCTTTGCGTGCGTTTAGCCAGTTGGCGTAGGGCATGCATGGGATCTTTTCGGCCAAGTTTACCCAGAGTGCTTTCAGCAATCATAATGGGGATCCCAAGAAGGGCTATGCAGGCTAAATAGGTGAGAACAAAGACGCCACCACCATTTTCACCGGCGATGTATGGGAATTTCCATATGTTACCAAGACCGACAGCCGCTCCTGTGGTAGCTAAAATAAAAACTAACCGCGAAGACCATTGAGCGTGAGTTGCATCAGATAAAGGTTGCATCAGATAAAGGCCTGTCATGACAAATGGTATTTAGATTAAGACTAGTATAGCTTTGACGATGCTGCCAGGGGCTGTTTGCAGTATACAAGTTTGACTTTTGATTATATTGCAGTAATCTTGTGGAAAACTTGAGGGCAAATGTATGAAAATTGCTTCCTGGAACGTCAACTCTATTAATGTGCGCTTGCCACATATTTTGCAATGGTTACAAAATGAGCCCATGGATGTGTTGGCGCTACAAGAAACTAAGGTGCCTGATGAGCGTTTTCCAGAGGACGCACTGCAAGAAGCAGGGATGCATGTGGTTTATTGTGGTGAACCCAAATACAATGGCGTTGCTTTAATCAGTCCACATCAGATTGATGATGTTCAGTTAGGCACGCCCTGGGGCGATCCACAGATGCGCTTATTGGCAGCTACCATAAATGACGTACGAGTAGTGAATGTTTATGTTCCCAATGGCCAGAGCCTTGATTCAGACAAATACGCTTATAAATTGCAGTGGCTTGAGCAACTGAAAAACTACATGACACAGCAGCTGGCTGAGTTTTCTCATTGTATTGTGCTGGGGGACTTTAATATTGCACCCAGTGATATTGATGTGCACGATCCGGAGCGCTGGGGTGATGGCATTTTAGTTAGTTTGTCAGAGCGCCAAGCTTTTGAGCAGTTGTTGGATTTAGGATTGACCGATTTGCTTCGAGAGCTGGAGCCAGAAAAGCCTTGTTTTACCTGGTGGGATTATCGTATGAATGCTTATCGACGCAAACTTGGTTTGCGTATCGATCATTTATTAGTGTCAACAGCATTGGCTGAGTGCGCTAAGCAATGCATGGTAGATGAAACGCCACGAGCCTGGGAGCGGCCATCTGATCATGCCCCTGTGTGGGGCCATTTTCATATGACCTAAGCATATTTGAATTATGTTGGTGCCAAGTAAGTTAACTCATCTGAGTATACAGTGAAGAATATCCAAGAGAATATCGGATTTAAAAGCCATTGTTTCAGAAAAATACCGCATATTTTTTGATGTTATCAATGCTTGGCTTGCTGACTATACTGGTATTAAAATATTTTTTAGAGTTATTGCGGTGCCAAATTAACACGAGGGACTTTGAGCACGGATAGTTCTGTGATTTTTTGATAATGAATTGAGCGTTACATCTTTTTTAATCGAGATGTTCTGTAGTAAAGTAAATTTTTTAGTAGCCAAAATGACTACTGACAGGAGAGATTAGTATCGTGTTTCATAAAATGCCATTGATTCTTATTGGAATGATCGTGGTTTTAATCATCTTTGATCCGTTCATCTCATTTGAGATCAAACAGATTTTGTATTCAATCAGTTTGAGTATTAAAGCCATTATTATTCTACTACTACCGTTGGTTATACTAAGTCTTCTGTTTAAATCAGCTGTGTTGCTTTCGAGTCATGCCGTTAAAGTGATAGGTTTGACTTTGGTTTTGGTGTGTGTGTCGAATTTCATAGCTACATTTTTAAGTCGCTATATAGGTTTATGGACTTATCACTTTGATCTTTCGATTTTATCTCCTGAGCACTCAATCCAATTAACGGCTCTATGGTCATTAGAGATGCCTAAACTTATAGCCAATGATAAAGCTATGTTGCTTGGTCTAATTCTAGGGATTGTAGCCTCTAGGGTATTCCCTGAAAAGTCACTACCTATAGCTCACAACATATCAACCATCCTGGAAAAGTTATTGAATGGATTAATATATGTTATTCCACTTTTTATTGCTGGATTTGTTGTAAAATTACAGTACGAAGGAATGGTTATGGCCATTGTTAAAGACTACATTGCTGTGTTTATGATTATAGCTGTCACTCAGCTCACTTACATTGTAACAGCTTACTTTGCATTGAATAAGTTTAAAATCAAAGCTTCTTTAAAGCACATCAAAGATATGGCGCCAGCAGTCATCAGTGGCTTTAGTAGCATGTCAAGTGCTGCAAGCTTACCGCTTTTGCTTATGGGCTCAGAAAAAAATGCAAAAAATAAAGAAGTGATACGCTCAGTGCTCCCAGCTATGATCAACATTCATCTTATTGGAGACTGCTTTGCTATTCCTATACTTGCTTATGCAATTTTAAAAAGCTTTGGTTTGGCAGAGCCTACTCTTATAGAGCATCTGATTTTTTCTGTCTATTTTGTCTGCGCGAAATTTTCAGTGGCTGCGGTCCCAGGAGGAGGCATTATCGTTATGCTGCCCATTCTTGCAAACACGCTAGATTTTAGCAGTGATATGTTGTCGTTAATGACCGCGCTTTACATTATGTTCGATCCTTTTATTACAGGCACAAATGTGCTAGGTCACGGTGCTTTTGCCCAATTGATAGATAATTTGATTACCTATTTAAACAAATCACCGACTAGGGCGTGCTGACGTGGTTATTTATTTAAACAGTCAATCAGTTTAATATGTGCTTTTATGGTTTCAGCCTATTTCGTATAGGGATGATCTTTGTTGTCTTTGATAACTGCAGAATTGTGAAGCAAGGGATGTATTCTGATTCAATGAGTGGGCGCTCTAAATGAAGTCCGCTGTGCTTGGAACTGTGTTAAATCACTTGATTCTATGGTATGAAATGCGTATGATGTGCCTATAATTTCGGCAATTTTTAGGGCTTAATGATTATGAAAGCATCCATACATCCAGAATATGGCATGATGACAGCAACTTGTAACTGTGGTCATGTGATTAAAACTCGCTCAACTTTGACTAAAGAGATCAGCATTGATGTTTGCTCTCATTGTCATCCTTTTTATACCGGTCAGCAGAAATTGGTCGATACAGCTGGTCGTATTGAGAAGTTTAAGAACAAATATAAGTCAAGTGGAAAAACTTCAGCTAAACCAGCTTCTAACCCTTAAATTTGTTTTAAAACAGGTGGTTACATACAGAGTAGACTAAAAAAACCATCAATCTTTCAGGGGTGCATTGTGTTTTAGAAGCTTTTCTGTTTATCCTATATCAAGTGAGATTTAGGAAAAGGGAACGCATTTGTTAGAAGAGCAAGAATTAGCTAAGCAGGCCTTGGCTTACCATGCAAAATCACCTGCTGGGAAACTAGAGATCAGTCTGACTAAGCCTACCGAGACGCAGCATGATTTGTCTCTGGCCTACAGTCCAGGCGTCGCGGCGCCTGTGCGTGCGATTGCAGCTGAGCCTTCGGATGCCTACAAATACACTGCCAAAGGTAACTTGGTGGGTGTCATTTCTAATGGTTCCGCTGTCTTAGGTTTGGGAAATGTCGGCCCACTGGCCTCCAAACCAGTGATGGAAGGTAAGGCGGTTCTTTTCAAGCGGTTTGCTGGCATTGATGTCTTTGATATTGAAGTGGACTCAGAAAGCTCTCAAGACTTTATCAATACAGTTGCCAACATTGCGCCTACTTTTGGTGGCATTAATCTCGAAGACATCAAGGCTCCTGAATGCTTTGAGATAGAACAGGCTTTGCGCGACCGATTGTCCATCCCTGTATTTCATGATGATCAACATGGCACAGCCATTATTATCGCAGCTGGCCTCTTAAATGCTTTGAAATTGCAAAACAAGTCAATCAATGACACCCAAGTTGTTTGTGTAGGTGCTGGTGCTGCTGGTATTGCTTCAATGCGGCTTTTGGTGACTTTAGGCTTTAAAAAAGAGCAAATTTCTTTACTGGATAGCCGAGGTGTAATTCACACAGGACGCACTGATTTAAATGCCTATAAGTTTGCTTTTGCGCGTGATACTGAAATGCGAACATTGCAAGATGTTATCAAAGATGCAGACGTTTTCATTGGCGTCTCTCAACCCAATATTTTAACAAAAGACATGCTGGCTTCTATGGCACCTAATCCTGTGGTATTTGCTTTATCTAATCCTGATCCTGAAGTGGATCCGAAAATGGCACATCAAGTGCGCTCTGATCTGATCTTGGCAACAGGTCGAAGTGATTACCCCAATCAAGTAAATAATGTGTTGTGTTTCCCTTACATTTTTCGTGGAGCATTGGATGTACGAGCGCATTGTATTAATGATGCGATGTCGATTGCCGCTGTACATGCGTTAATGCAATTGACTCACGAACCTATTTTAGATGAAGTGAAAAAAGCTTATCCACGAGAAATCGATATGACTTTTGGACCAAATTACATTATTCCAAAGCCCATTGACCCACGGTTACGCCGTGTGGTAACCGAAGCAGTAGCTAACGCCGCGATTGAAACGGGTGTAGCTCAAATGCCTAAGAAAAAATAGATAAAATTTAATAGATAGATTAGACAGTGTTTTAACAAAGACAGGTTGGTTAATGACAAATGGTATGGCTGAAAAGGTAAACTCGCAATCCGTGTATATGAAGCCACGCCGCCACAGTGCTTTCCCATGGGTTGTGTGTGGTTTAGCTGCATTGTTTTACAGCTATGAATACTTGTTGCGTATTCAGCCAGGCGTGATGACCGCTGAGCTTATGAGTTACTACCAGATTAATGCAGGCACCTTTGGCGTGTTGACCGCTATCTATTATTACGCTTACACGCCTATGCAACTGGTGGTGGGTGGCTTAATGGACCGCTATGGCCCAAGGCGCTTATTAACTTTTGCATGCATCTTATGTGTGATGGGAGCTTTTTTATTTGGCGGTAGCCCTTACTTGCTATCAGCATCAGTAGGCCGCTTTTTGGTTGGGTTTGGCTCAGCCTTTGCATTTGTGGGTGTTCTTAAATTAGCTACGATTTGGCTGCCATCTAATCGCTTGGGGCTTGTTACAGGTATGGCCTCAGCTCTAGGTACCATAGGTGCTATGACAGGCACAGTCGCTATGACGTCTATGGTCAATCGTCTAGGATGGCAGGATACAGTTTATATCAGTGCTTTTTTTGGTATTTTTCTGGTGGTATTGCTTTGGTGTGTGGTGCGTGACGAGCATGATATTGATCCAGAATGTCCAACAAGTCTGAGTGCGCACGATATCAGCTATACTAAAGTATGGGCTGATTTTCTTGTAATCTTGAAAAACCCACAAATATGGCTCAATGGAGTGGTCAGTTGTTTGTTATATTTGCCAACCACAGTATTTGCAGAGCTTTGGGGAAAAACTTATTTAGAACAAGTTTTTGGCTTAACCGCTACCGAGTCAGCCTATGGTGTGGCTATTTTATTTTTGGGATTTGCCATAGGTGCACCGTTATCAGGATTTATTTCTGATTTTTTTCGTACCCGAAAAATCCCTATCGTAGTCACTTCTTTTGCCACATTCTTTTTATTTTCAGTTTTGTTTATCTACCCAGGCCTATCAAGATGGCTTATTTATTCAACACTCTTTTGCACTGGCCTTATGTACAGTACGCATGTATTAGCCTTTGCACTAGCGCGCGAAATCAGTCCTGCCAGTGCTGCCGCCAGTGCTATAGCAGTGACTAATATGATAGTCATGTTGGGTGGTTTTTTATGTCAGCCATTGGTAGGTATTTTATTGGATGTTTTTTGTTGGCAACGCAGCTGTGGTTTACATAATTACAGCATGCTGGACTATCGCATGGCGTTGGCAGTGATACCCGCAGGGTTGTTGTTGGCTGCTGTATTAAGCCTGTTTTTAAAAGAAACCCACTGTCGTGTATTGAACGATTCTGAGCATGAATAAACGTTTTTTTCCTTGGTTAATGTGTGGCTTAGGCGCTGCATTTTATTGCTATGAATATATTCTGAGAATTTTGCCCAGTGTGATGCTTACGGATCTCATGCAATTTTATGGTCTAAGTGCAGCGGGCATTGGTCAGTTGACAGCTTTTTATTATTACATTTATACGCCGATGCAGTTACCACTGGGTGTTTTAATGGATAAATATTCACCGCGGTTCATGTTGAGCTTTGCTTGCGGGATCTGTGTTGTGGGCACTTATCTGTTTTTTTTAACGTCTTATTTCTGGATAGCTGCCTGCGGTCGTTTTTTAGTGGGGTTTGGTTCAGCATTTGCTTTTGTCGGCGTGCTGAAGTTGGCCACACTATGGTTACCGCCTGAGCGTTTTGCATTGGTGTCTGGGCTTACAACTATGCTTGGCATGTTGGGGGCAACTTTTGGCACGGTGGTTATTGATGGCATGGTGACAGCATTTGGTTGGCAATATGCCAACTATGTTTGTATTTTTGTTGGCATCATACTGTGTCTGTTGTTGCTGGCATTTATCAAAGAGCCTTCGACTTCTGCTCAGTTACAAGAAGATCATGATTCATCTGAGGCTATGAGTTTTGATGATTTAAAGCTAGGTCTGGGTAAAGTGTTGGGAAACTCTCAGATTTGGGCAAATGGCGCTATTGGCGGCCTTCTGTACGCCTCTTTGTCAGTTTTTGCTGAGATGTGGGGGATCAGTTTTATCAGGCAAGCCCATGGCTATGATGCCAATACAGCTGCTCAAGCTGTTTCTATGGTGTTTCTGGGGTGGGCTGTAGGTGCTCCTGTTGTTGGTTGGTTATCTGACTGGTTGAAAAAAAGAAAGCTACCAATGTTTGCTGGGATTTTTTTTGGTACTACAAGCATTGCCGCCATTCTTTATATATCCGATCTTCCTTGTTGGTTGATTTCTACATTGCTGTTTATTTATGGTGCTTGCTGCTCAGTTCAAGTGGTTGTCTTTGCTGTTGGACGGGAAAACAGTTCTCCGTGGTTGGCTGGCACATCATTGGCTGTCACTAATATGTTTGTTATGTTAAGCGGTGTGTTATTTCAGCCTTTGGTGGGTATTGTGTTAGATGTGCTTTGGGATGGACAATACCACCAAGGGTTGCCTTCGTACTCCATAGATCATTATCGTATAGCATTGTCTGTGCTGCCTATTGGCATGGTGATTGCGTTGTGCCTGCTTTTCTCAGTTAAAGAAACACACGCTCGATTGAGCCGTTGAGATGGTGGCCAGAGGCGGAATCGAACCACCGACACGAGGATTTTCAGTCCTCTGCTCTACCGACTGAG
>CAYGTQ010000007.1:31516-40156 GCA_964352915.1 uncultured Legionellales bacterium | reverse complement strand
CGATTGGCTAAGTTCTATTGGAAACCTGTCCTTTGGACTCGAGCTTATTGCCCCTAAGTCTTTTTCTGTTGCTTTTTTATATTTTAATTTATGTCACATGTGCAGCTTAGGTATTTAATTTTAAAATAGCTCGAGATTTGACTGGAAGATGACTTCACAATATATTTTCTGGTGGCGCTAAACAGTCTAAAGATTACTGTATATATTCGAATGGAGCTTTATGTCTAGCTGAGCAGGACATGACTTTATAGCCATGTCCTGCTCAGCTAGACATGAGGTATGAATAAATCGGAAATCTATTCGGATACCATTTCTATAGCGCTGATAACGATAGGTATAGCTTTCTCACTTGTGATAGGGTGAGAGATTGATACGGCGTCATTGAGATCAGCTACAGCATCTAAGCGCTCACTAATTCTAGGGTATGTTTTTGGATACGTTTGTGGGAACTTGTTCATCATAGTCTCCTTGTTTTTATAAAATTGCAGCTAACACTGCGTTATGGCTAATTTGAAATGCATATTATCTTGGGTAGTTATTCATGGCACGCTCCTTGTGGTCTTAGTTATTTTACAATTGTCAAGTCAAGACGGGCACACGTTAGCAAAGCGTAGCAAGCACGTCAACCGTATATACTTGCGGCAACCGTAAATTATGCACAGGTGATGGACAATTGTAAGGAAAAAATTATCATGAGTTCTAACAAGAGCCGATTAGATATTTGCGAAAGTAGCGTCGCCTGAGTGAGCGTAGAAGTATTTTATACTGTATTTTATGCAATAAAAGTATCTAAGCAAAATCCACCGAGCGTATGAGAGGCAAGAATTTTCAAAGAAAATTTTGCCTTTTTATTAAGGGAAAAATATTTTTAACATCCATCAACTGTTGAGAATGAAAATAAAACATTTAAATTCTCCTTGAGTCTATAAGTTCTTTAAATGCACATAGAGAATCGTCATCCAAGCCATGTTTGCGTTTAACTATGTGTGTAGATGGGCGCTATAGGGTGAGATCCTATCTTCGCGCAGGCATATAATCTCTGTGCTCTGCTCATAAGTGGAGGCTACCCCAATGCATCAAAGGCTGGGTGACTGCAATCGCTAGCAGTTTGAGTGTCAGCATCACAGGTATAGGGCTTAAATCAAACCCTGCAATAGGCGGCATGCGCTTTTGAATAGGCTCCATAATAGGGCTTGCCAGGCGGTTGAGCATATCGGCCATGGGATGATAGCCTTGGCTTACCCAGCTGAGTATAATTTGTCCTAAAATAATGAAAAAGTAAAGACTGAGTATTTGATCGCACACATCAGCCATCACCATGATGCTAAGACCTACAGGGTTTGGTAAAATCCATTGGTATTGTATGATGATCAGCAACCATAATTTAACCAGATCGACGCTGATAAGCAGTGCCAACGCAGCATAGTCGATGAATGCTGATTTAGGAAATAAATAACTGAGTAGGGCTGTGGGGCGATTGGTTGCTGTGAGCACCAGCTGTGAAAATGGGTGGTAGTAATCCGCATTGACCCAAGGCAGAATGATGCGCAGCAACACCAGCCATAGGTACAGATCACACAACGTATGGATAAGAAACATAGCAGCATGATGCATAGCTTGCATAAGTGGCCTTCTTTACTTTCTTGTCTTTGAGTTAATGGTAACCCATCTTAAGTTGCGATCCCAGCATCTCTTGGACCGAATAATCCTTCGCCAATACGAACCACGTGACTGCCAGCTTGGATCGCTTCTTCAAAATCTTGGGACATACCCATAGATAAAGTGTCTAAAGGGATACGTTTTTTTAGAGAGCTGAAGTGTTGGTTTAGCTTTGAAAAAGTTTGTAGGGGGCTTGGATCGTGTTTTTTTGGTAGAGCCATCAAGCCACGCAGATTTATATTAGGCAGTTTGCGTATTTCAAAGGCTAATTGTTCGCAATCTGAAATGGGAATACCACCTTTTTGCGACTCTTCTTGAAGATTAACTTGAATGCAGACATTAAGAGGTTTGAGGGTTGTTGGACGTTGTTGGCTGAGTCGCAGAGCAATATTCAGGCGATCGAGGCTGTGCACCCATGAAAAATGGGTGGCAATGGCCTGGGTTTTATTCGATTGAATTTTACCAATGAAATGCCAATTTATATCAAAACGTTTCAAGTGGTTAATTTTAGTCAGGGCTTCTTGCAGATAACTTTCTGCAAAATCACGTTGCCCCTGCGCCGCCAGGCATTCAATGGATTCTATGGTCTGCTTTTTGCTGACCGCCAGAAGCGTAATATTTTCAGGGCTACGCTGTGCTTTTTTGGCACATACAGCAATTTCCTGCAGAAGTTGGTGATACCTGACTATAATAGACATAGGACAAGCATAATTGAGGCACCTCGATGGACATTACCGAACTTTTGGCTTTCGCTGTTAACAACAGCGCTTCGGATTTGCATTTATCGGCTGGATTACCACCCTTGATTCGGGTGGATGGAGATTTGCGCCGTATCAACACGCCTGAGCTTGATCATGCTGGGGTATTGAATTTGCTGCACAGTATCATGAACGATCAGCAGCGTAAAGTATTTGAAGAATTTGGCGAAGTGGATTTCTCGTTCGAGATTGAATCTGTCTCACGTTTTCGTGCCAATGTATTTAAGCAAGAACGTGGCGCTGGCGGTGTATTTCGTGTGGTGCCCACTGAAGTCAAGAGCCTTGAGCAATTGATGTTACCTGAGGTGTTTGGCCAGATTGCAGAGCGTCCTCGTGGGTTGGTGTTGGTGACGGGACCTACTGGTAGCGGCAAAAGTACCACTTTAGCCGCCATGATCAATTCTATCAACCAAACGCGCTATAAGCATGTGTTGACCATTGAGGATCCTATTGAGTTTGTCCATACCAGCCAAAAGTGTTTGGTTAACCAAAGGGAAGTGCATCGTGACACCAATACCTTCAGCTCAGCGCTTCGAGCAGCGCTGCGTGAAGATCCCGATATTATTCTTGTCGGGGAAATGCGTGATTTGGAGACCATTCGTTTAGCACTGACAGCAGCTGAAACGGGGCATTTGGTTTTTGGAACTTTGCATACAACTTCAGCCAGTAAGACCATCAATCGTATCGTCGATGTGTTCCCTGGTGATGAAAAGCAATTGGTTCGTGCGATGTTATCAGAGTCGCTGCAGGCGGTGGTGTCACAGTTGTTGGTTAAAAAAGTTGAAGGAGGTCGAACGGCAGCACTTGAAGTGATGATATGTTCACCTGCAATCCGCAATTTGATTCGTGAAGACAAAATTGCTCAAATGTACTCTATGATTCAAACAGGTCATGCTCAGGGCATGCAGACGCTTGATCAGCATTTAAAGGAGTTGATGTCGCATCATGTCATTAACCGGCAGGTAGCCTTGGAGTTGGCTGAGCATAAAGATGCTTTTCGTTGATATTTGACTACTAAACAATCTTAAACAGAAAAATATGAACAATTGTACTTGACCGGGGGCTGGATTTGTTTCATATTGACCAAGAGGTTCCGATAGGTTAGATGGCAGGGTTTCCCCAGTCACTGAGTATGCGTGCGCATACCTTTATAATTGCCTATAAAATAGCCAGAGAGTTCATTTAACATGCAAACAAAACATAAAATCCGTATCGTCGAAATTGTGCGAACATCGGTACACGTAGGTGCTTTGATTGGTGTTTTCTGGGTAGATTTTTCTTGGTGGGCTTTGGCTGTGCTGCTTTTGAGTTATGCTGCGGGCATGATGTTTGTGACTTTGGGGCTGCATCGATATTTTTCGCATCGTGCTTTTAAGACTTCACGTTGGTTTCAGTTTATTTTAGCTTTTTGCAGCTGCACTGTATTACAGCGTGGCCCTACCTGGTGGGCGGCGGTGCATCGGCACCATCATCGATTTTCAGACAAACCAGAGGATTTTCATTCACCACGCAAGAGTTTATTTCATGCGCATCTCGGTTGGTTGTATAACCCGGAAGTATTTGAGCTTGATTACAGCAATGTTCAGGATCTGACGCGTTATCCAGAGCTGAACTTTCTTGATAAGTTTTACTACCTGCCTGGTTTATTCTACCTTGGGTTAATGGCAGCCTTAGGCGCTTTTTTAGCAAACGTTTTTCCACAGACAGGCGCGACAGTAGGTCAAATGCTGGTGTATGGTTTCTTTTTAAGGACTGTTTTGCTATGGCACTGTACTTTCGCTATCAACTCATTGATGCATGTCATCGGCAAGCGAGTTTATGCGACAGACGACGACTCAAAAAATTCTTTTGTACTGGCTTTGTTGACCATGGGGGAAGGCTGGCACAACAATCATCACCATTATCCCGCTTCTTCTCAAATGGGTTTTCATTGGTGGCAGATAGATGCGTCTTACTACATGATTTGTTTTTTGGAGAAATTAGGCTTGGTACACAGTGTGCGCCGAGTGCCTCATGAGAAAATCCACGATAATTTGGCGGGATGATGGACGCTCAGCAGAGTCATCCCAAAGTTTATATAGGTAACAAGTCATCCATACACCTTGCTGCCGTCATCGGTCTTTGGTGGGTTGACTTCAGCTGGTGGGCTTTACTGATTTTATGTTTAAGCTATATCGAGGGCATGATTTCGGTAACTTTGGGATTGCATCGTTACTTTTCTCATCGTGCATTCAAGACTTCACGCTGGTTTCAGTTTGTTTTGGCTGTGAGCTGTTGTGCTGTGTTACAGCGAGGCCCTATTTGGTGGGCATCGGTGCATCGTCACCATCATCGATTCTCGGATAAGCCAGAAGATTTTCATTCGCCGCGTCACGGTCTGTTTCATGCGCATGCGGGCTGGCTTTACAACCCTAAGTTGTTTGTGCTGGATTATAAAAATGTACAGGATTTAACGTGCTATCCTGAGCTGGTATTTTTAGGGAAATATTACTATTTGGCAGGCATAGCGTATGCCTGTGCCATGGCTTTGCTTGGTTTTACCTTAGGGCGTTTGTTTCCAGAGACCGGAGCTACAGCAGGTCAGTTCTTAGTGTATGGTTTCTTTGTCAGAACTGTCGTTTTATGGCATGGGACTTATTTTATTAACTCATTGATGCACGTCATTGGTAAACGGGTTTACGCGACGGATGATGATTCAAAAAATTCATTGTGTTTGGCTTTGCTAACAATGGGGGAAGGATGGCATAACAATCATCATCATTATCCAGCTTCCTCTCAAATGGGCTTTCATTGGTGGCAGATAGATGTGTCTTACTATATGATTTGTTTGTTTGAGAAACTAGGCCTAGTGCACAGTGTGCGTCGTGTGCCTCATGAGAAAATAAAAGATAATTTGATCTAGTTCATCCTCAAATCCAATGTACGCGATGGTTAAATAAGCGTTCTGGCTGGTAAGAAGTATAATTTATCTTTCAAATCTTTAAAACATATTAGGCAGTGGCTGTCTGTTGGACAGCCACTGTGACATGATCTAGATTACGACGACAATGCCCAGAACTTCTCAAAAGAGCCGATTTTAGCAGCATCAGATGTGTCATAAGCTTGGGTGCTCCAATGCTTTTGGTCATGTTGTGTTACTATAAATCCCCATTTACCAGTGTGTGGTGCTTTGGCATATTGGAAGATGGTGATGTGCATACCATCCTTTTTAAGATAGGGATTGCCTTTTCTTGATATTTTCCAGCCAGCTAAATTTTGCCAGCGCACTTGTCTTGAGGCTTTGTTTCGCATGACTCTTTCAAGTTCTTTGGCTTGAGAGTCTTCTTCCATCTTAACCGCGCAGACACAACCTACTTCAATATCACCATAGTTTGGGTGACTCATCTGATGTACATAACGAACTTTGGGATTAGAGCACATCTCGCAGCCTTGATATTGGCCATGTCCCAAGTCAGTGACCCCATAATGCGACCAACCACTGTGAGGGATACCGGTTTTACTCCAGTGATAGCCACTATCTGTATGGGTGGCAGAGCTTTGACTAACTGGGCGATCCATAGCCCAGATGCAGCAGGGCAGCAGCAAGGCTAATCTTAATAAAGTCTTATTCAGTTGAAACATAGTTATCTCCTTGAGTTTGTTCAAACATAGCTAATTTAGTTCATTCTCGCGGTAGACGCAGCCTATGTAAATACTTAATGATAGGGATTAAGGGAGGATTACTGAGGGGGCTTGGCCAATAAAATAAATTATTTGATTACAATAAGTTAGACAACCAAATCAGTATTATCCGCCATCTATCCTATTGTTGGGAACTATCTTCATGTCTATGAGTCTAAAGCATTAAGAGCACTCACAGCGGGACATCAATTATGACAAACATAACCAGAAAAAATACGGATCAGACGCTTCAAGTGGGCAAGCAGATTGTAGAAACCATCATTGCGCTGACACGTCAGATTAATAAGGATAAAATTTCCTCACAAGTTGCCGGCCATATCACTGATGTCTTAGGCGTCGGTACACGCTTGGTACAAGCTATTAAACTTAAAAATGAACCAGATACTCAAGCTATTTGTGAAGGGCTCAGGCCTAAAATTCATGAGCCTGTGGACATCGTGGTTACACTGGATGTATTGATTGAGCACATGCAGCTTTTAACGCAAGAATTAACAGCAACAGGTATGGTTGCCGATGGCGCTTCGGCAAAAAGCCTGTCGGTCATTATGCAGTCTAACCAGAAAGTTCTCAGCATCATCGGCGCACGAATCAAATGCCATGAACACGCACAGGCCAGCGAAGCAATAAAAGATAATTATTTAAAAGTCGCCTGTTTTCAACAAAAAGAGCTCATCAATTATTGGCATGAATTAATGATGATGTATCAGCATGGTCAGCGTCATCTTGCAGACATTCATTCGCCTGAAGCGCTGTCAAAAGAGCGCCATGCCATGAAACCAATTAAACTCACACTGGCGGCAAGAATTCAGCACGTTACCGATACGCTGGTCATGGCAGAATCTTATATTATCAGCAAGACTTCAGAACAAAGCCATCCAATGCATGGTGTCATCAGCTCGTTATCGACTGCTATTGATCAGGAGTTCAAGGGATTGCAACAAGTATGTGATGCTATGTTAAAATGGTCTAACGACACATATGGTGAACATGGTAGACGAACAGCTATCGAAGGATTGCTGACTTTATCTCAGGCTCGTCAAACGCTTGAGGTGGCTATGATTCATGCTGGCATTGATGCCAGTGTTCATCAAGAGGCTGTGATAGCTATACATGCGCTTAACAACACCCTAAAAAAGATGGCTAAGGCTGTTCAAAGCATTGAAATACCCAAGTCTGTTAGTGGACGCCGTAAAGATGCTGTCATTGCAGTCTTTAATGCGCCTAAGATGGGCGGCCAGGGATTTGAGGCTATAGCAGGGCAAGAACCTGCTAAGACTCAGCTCAACTCAATATATCAACAAGGCTCAAATAAGGTTTGTCAGACCGAAAACAAGCTGGAAGAGAAATTCATGCGTCTTTGCCAGTATTTGAAAATCACCATGCCAAACGGTCAAGCTACAGCCTAAAAATATTAAATAAACAATCAAGCCGAAGCTTTAAGCTTCAGTTTGATTGTTTAACCAATGGTCTTTGGTGAAATTGTTTTATTTAAGAAATTAAATGAAATGCTCATATCGAAGGCATCCATATCATATTTTTTTATAGATAAAAGCAAAAATCTTGATGGTTGTGTTCGAGCAATAATTTGTGCGTAAGAACATATAAGAAAGTTGTAATTTCAATATTTTATGAGTTACTTGAATTAGATAACAGCGATGTTGACGCCAAGAAAAAATAAAAAACAATTGGTTTTATTTGCTGCCATGTTATTATCAAGATGTTGCCAGGTGAAATTCAAAAAAGGTAAGCTCATGCCCAAACAAATTGCTCAGCCACACGATCACTTCATCAAAGACTCTCTAAGTAATTTAGAAATAGCCAGACCTTTTCTTAAACGTCAGTTGCCTGCAAGCATGTCAGATTTGATTGATTGGGATACCTTGATGCTTAAAAATGACAGCTTTATTGATGAAGAGCTTCATATTGTAGAAACCGACAAGCTCTACTCGGCACAGATCGCAAAAAACCAGGGTTATATTTATTGCCTTTGCGAGCATCAAAAACATATGGATCCACAAATGCCTGTACGCATGAACCGCTATATCTGTTACATCATTGAAGATCACATGAAATTACACAATACGCCACCCCTTGTGTTGCCTTTGGTGCTTTATCAGAGTCAGACTAACTATCATGGTGCGCGTCATCTGCTCGACATGTACACCGATGAACTGAGGCCTTTGGCTGAACATTTTTGGAACAGGCCTTTTCAGCTGATGGACATAGCAAGGATATCAGACAAAGAGTTAATGCAATATGAACAGGCAAGTGCCTGGTTAATGGCCATGAAGAAAGTATTGGGGCCACAGGCAAATACATTGTTTGAATTGGTGGATTTTTTGTCAAAACACAGCAAGGAGTATGGTGAAACTCATGCTAGACGCGCTATAATATACACGTTCAAATCGAATATGGTTCATTTAAAAGATGAATCTTTCAAAGAAAGATTTGTGGAGGAGGTTCAAACCAAATTATCCAAATCCATAGGAGAAGATATCATGAGTATTGCAGAACAATTTAAAATAGAAGGCATTGAGCAAGG
>CAYGTQ010000007.1:0-31416 GCA_964352915.1 uncultured Legionellales bacterium | reverse complement strand
GAGAAGATATCATGAGTATTGCAGAACAATTTAAAATAGAAGGCATTGAGCAAGGCATTGAGCAAGGCATTGAGCAAGGTATCGTTGCAGCCAAGCGTGAGGATGCACGCAATTTTCTTAAAGAAAAAGTTGATCCAAGGATTGTTGCACGAGCGACCGGCTTGTCTATGACAGAAATCGAAGCCCTACAACAAGAGTAACCTATGGAGGCGGCATGGCCAGGTTAATTGCTTTTTAAAATACGATCTTGTTTAACTGACTTAATGGCGCGTAAATTTCGGGTGATGTTGGATCGTATTCACGAGCTGGTTTTGATTAGTCTCCAACGCTACCTAAAAAGTCACTGCTAGGTGATAAGAAGTTGCTGTAACATGAACTATCTTCATATAGAGAAAAATATAATCTAGGGCTCATGGATTGACAAATCATATAGAAATCAGCACCATAATGAACATGAACAAAACCCTATGGAGGGCTGTATGGCTTGGTACAAGCAAGCTTCACTATTACAACGTTTAACTCTGTTAGCTATTTTGGGGTTAGTATTGACCTATGTGTCCCGTTTAGCTGGTTGGGCTTAAAAGCTTATGGCGGTTAAGCGCCTATATGTGCCAGAGGCATTATGGGTTGGTCGTACGATCTCAGTTATTGGAGATCAGCATCACCAGTTAATGCGAGTTAGCCGCGTGCAGATAGGCGAGTCCATCATTCTTTTTAACGGTCAGGGTGGCGAATATCAAAGTGTGATCACGACTCTTGATCGCAAGCAAGTGCTCATAAACATTCAGCAATTCAATAATAGGGATGTTGAGTCACCTTTAACGATACATTTGGGACAAGCGTTGTTGCGAGGTGATGCCATGGACTGGGTGATTCAAAAATCGGTTGAACTTGGTGCCAGCGTCATCACTCCTTTGTTATGTGAGCGCGGTGTCGGAAAAATAGTTGTGTCAAGGCTTGAGCGAAAACTGGAGCATTGGCAAAGTGTCATTCAACACGCCTGTGCACAATGTGGGCGCAATACAGTGCCTGTATTGCATCCACCTGTACCTTGCGCACAATGGTTGCAGGCAGAGCCTCAAATAGCTACGTGGATGCTGCACCCTGAAGGCGAGCCTATGGCAAAGCTTCGGCCTGAAAAATCTGCTGTACGTATGGCTATAGGTCCAGAATTTGGCTGGAGCTCTCAGGAGCTTGATTGGATTCGTCAAACAAATTGTCATAAGGTGCAATTAGGACCACGGGTGTTGCGTGCTGATTCAGCTGCCATTGTGGCTCTTAGCTGTTTGCAGTATAGTTGGGGAGATTTTTCCTAACCCAATTGAGCTCTTCATGTCTTCTGGTAAAAAACCTCCACTCATTTTAGTTGACGGCTCATCTTATTTGTATCGAGCATTTCATGCCCTGCCACCTTTGGTCACACAATCAGGCCAGCCGACAGGTGCCATTCATGGTGTCCTAAATATGGTGCAAAAACTTCGTATGGATGAGTCTCCGAGCCATATGGCTGTGGTCTTTGATCCTAAAGGCCCAACACTGCGCGATGAATGGTATAGTCACTACAAATCCAATCGACCGCCGATGCCAGAAGATTTACGCCGACAAATAGCGCCTCTTTGTGATGCACTGCGCTCTCTGGGTTTTCCTGTGATCATAGAGCCTGGAATTGAGGCTGATGATGTCATCGGCACTTTGACAACTCTGGCGCGTGAGCAGGGCTTTTCGGTGCTCATATCCACAGGTGATAAAGACATGGCTCAGTTAGTTGATGGTCAGGTGACCTTGCTTAATACCATGTCCAACACTCGAATGGATCCTAAAGGGGTTGTGCATAAATTTGGTGTGGCGGTTCACCAAATCATAGATTATTTAGCTTTGATGGGTGACTCCGTTGACAATGTGCCAGGGGTGCCTGGTGTGGGCCCAAAGACAGCGGCTAAGTGGATTGCGGAATATGGTTCACTTGCTGGCATTATGGAGCATGCTGATGACATCAAAGGTAAGGTGGGAGAGAAATTGCGCGCACATTTACATCAATTGCCATTAAGCATCAAGCTTGTCACCATTTGTTGTGATTTGACTTTAGCTCATAACATTTCAGATCTCATGCTGCACCCTGTGAATTTCCCAGAAATTAGAAAAATTTGCCATCAATTGGAAATGAAAAGATTTTTAAAACAATTGTCGGAAAAAATAGAGGAACCATCAAGTCTCTCTTCAGCTTCATCGGCCAGAGCTTATCAAACCATCGTTTCCAAAAAAGATTTGTCTTTATGGCAAAGCCATCTTGAAACACATCATATGTTTGCTCTGGATACAGAGACCACAGGCCTTAATCCACTGACAGCTGAGCTTGTCGGTATTTCTTTAGCAGTGGAAAATCATGCTTGCTATATCCCATTAGGACATAAAGAGGACATCCCTCAACTTTCCAGGCGAGAAGTATTTAATATGCTGACGCCTATTTTATCCAATCCTGACAAACAAGTGATTGGGCATAATCTTAAATACGATTGGTTGGTGCTGCAAAGAGCAGGTCTTTCTATTCAGTGTGCTTGGCATGATACAATGTTGATTTCATATGTGTTAAACAGCACATCCAGGCATGATTTGGATTCTCTTGCTATGCTACATTTGCAGCACCAAAACGTCACTTATGCTGAAGTGGCTGGCATGGGCGCCAAACAAATTTGCTTCTCTGAAGTCTCTATTGCACAAGCAAGCACTTATGCTGCTGAAGATGCTGATGTCACTTACCGCTTATTTGGCGTGCTTTATGCCGAGCTTAAAAAGAATAAAAAACTTTTAGATTTGTATCAAACACTAGAGTGTCCTTTGATCCTGGTTCTAGCTGAGATGGAATCACAAGGAATTTTGCTCGATGCAGATTTGCTGAAAAAACAAAGCGCATCTTTAGCTGAAAAAATCAGTCAACTGGAGGCGCGCGTTTATGAAGCTTGCGGAGAAAAATTTAACCTAAGCTCTCCTAAACAGTTGCAACACATTTTATATGACAAGCTCAAATTGCCTGTCCTTAAAAAAACACCGAAAGGCCAGCCTTCTACGGCAGAGCCTGTATTGCAGGATTTGGCTTATGAGCACAACATTGTCGATAACATTTTACAATTCCGTCACATCAGCAAGCTTAAATCAACTTATACAGATAGCTTGCCACTTCAAGCTTTGCCTCCTGAGGGCCGAGTGCATACGTCTTTTAATCAAGCGGTGACAAGCACAGGTCGCCTGTCATCAACCCAACCTAATTTGCAGAACATTCCAATTAGGACGCAAGAAGGTCGACGTATTCGTGACGCTTTCATTGCTCCTTATGGCAAAAAATTGGTGTCAGCTGATTATTCGCAAATTGAGCTTCGGATCATGGCTCATATGTCAGAAGATAAAGGTTTGTTGGATGCGTTTTCAAAAAATCTTGATGTGCATCAGCACACAGCCAGTGAAGTTTTTTCAGTGGCACGAGACGAAGTGACCGAGGAGCAACGTCGGAGGGCTAAAGCCATTAATTTTGGTTTGATGTATGGCATGTCAGCATTTGGCTTGGCTAAGCAATTAAAAGTTAGCCGACAGGATGCACAAAGCTACATCGATGTTTATTTTGAGCGTTACCCAGGTGTGTTGGATTATATGGAGCGTACCAAGATGGCCGCTCGTGAGCAGGGTTATGTCGAAACATTGCTCGGTCGAAGACTACTTCTGCCTGAAATCAATGCTAAAAATATGGCGCGTCAAAATGCAGCGCAACGTGCGGCCATCAATGCCCCCTTGCAGGGTACTGCAGCTGACATTATTAAGTTGGCTATGATTTCTGTGCATCAATGGTTGGGTTATCATACAGACTTGGATTTAAAAATGATTTTACAAGTGCACGATGAATTGATTTTTGAAGCTGAAAAAGACCACGCACAGAAACTCATAGATGTTCTGCCTGATTTGATGGGCAATGTTGTGGCATTAAAGGTTCCTCTGCTTGTTAGCATAGGTCAAGGCAGGCATTGGGGTGAAGCACATTAACTTTAAATCTTTTAGTCTGAAAAATGAGAAATTATGAAACATTCTATTTATGACGTATTTTTCAAAAATATTTGCAAGATCTAAGAATTTTTAAAGATGATATCTGCTAACAATTACGATCTTATTTGAATCACTGATTGATTGGCAAACACTGTATCTAGAGAATGCTGATTTTATCATCAAAAAATTTAAAATTTTTTAAACCGTCATGACCTTAATGGTGTTGGTGCCACCAAGCACACCCATGTCGTCACCTTTGGTCAAGAGAACGGTGTCTCCTGTTTTGATGTAACCAAGTTCACTCAGTGTTTTTAAGGCATGCAGTTTAACTTTTTCATGGGGTAATTCAGTAGGATCGAAAGGGATGGGATAGACACCTCGAAAAAGCGTCAATCTTGCCTGAGTTTTTATATGGCGCGTCAGACCATAGATTGGAATGGCTGAACGGATCCTTGACATGTAAAGTGGTGTAGCTCCTGATTCAGTTAAAGCAATGATGGCACGAATATTTAAATGGTTGGCCAAACCCATGGCAGCTCGTGCAATGGCTTCATCGGTGTGGGTCAAAGGTTTAAGTGTTGTGTTGGTACGATGCACCATGGGGTGCAGCTCTGCTTTTTCGCATATGCGGTGAGCTGTCGCAATCACTTGGTGAGGATGCTTGCCTACAGCTGTTTCATTAGAAAGCATCACTGCGTCGGTACCATCAAGCACTGCATTGGCTATATCAGACACTTCGGCACGGGTGGGGATGGTGCTGTGGATCATGCTGTCCAGCATTTGAGTGGCTGTGATTGCCAGTGTATTTTGTTGGCGCGCACGGCGAATGATGTCTTTTTGTATGGCGGGGACCTCTTCAAAACCCACTTCAACACCCAAATCACCACGCGCTACCATCACACCATCGCTGAGCTCAATGATGTCATCCAAATGATCAAGAGCTTCATTGCATTCGATTTTAGCAATCAATCGTGTGTTGGGTGCGCGTTGACTGACGATGCGTCGTATGTTGCGTAAGTCATCGGGGTGTCTGACAAAGGACAAAGCGAGGTAGGCCACTTGTTCAGGCAGGATCCAGGCTAAGTCATTCTGATCTTTGCTGGTTAATGAAGGCAGTGCAAGCCCTCCGCCTTTGCGGTTAACACCTTTGTGGTCGGATAAAACGCCGCCTGTAACTACCGTGCATTCGATCCGACTTTTTTTAATACGATTGACTTCAAATTCAATACGTC
The DNA here is from genome assembly GCA_964352915.1 of uncultured Legionellales bacterium. GTDB lineage: Bacteria > Pseudomonadota > Gammaproteobacteria > PIVX01 > PIVX01 > CAYGTQ01. Next base: position 26,155 of record CAYGTQ010000007.1, on the reverse strand, counting down.
CATCGTCCAGAAGTAGGCAATCGCCCTTTTTCAGCATAGAGGGCAGTTGCTTGACGTCGACAAAAACATTCTTAGGATCGCCCTGGGTTGGTGAATGCTCATGATCCATGGTTATTGTGTCACCAGGCTTTAGCGTCACACTACCTTTTATGAAGGCCCCGATGCGGATTTTGGGCCCTTGTAGATCGGCCAATATGCCGATGGCTTGTTGATTTTTTTCAGACCACTTCCTGACAGCTTGAATGCTTTGAGTGTGTGATGTTTGATGACCGTGGGATAAATTGATGCGCACCACGTTGGTGCCTGCTGCAAGCAATTGATGGAGGGCTGGCTCACTTTCGGTGGCAGGTCCGAGTGTCGCTATAATTTTAGTTCGACGCATCAGGATTTATATCGCTTATTGAGCACATCAATGCCAGGCAGTGGTTCTTCTTGTAGAAACGCTAAAAAAGCACCTCCGCCTGTTGAGATATAAGATAGCTTCTGTTCAAGTTGCCACTTGGCAATAGCGCTGAGCGTATCTCCGCCGCCTGCGGCGCTGTAAGCTTCGCTGTCAGCAATGGCTTGTGCTATGGCATGGGTGCCTTGTGCAAAATCACTGTGTTCAAAAACCCCCAACGGACCATTCCAAATGATGGTGCACGCTTCGTTTATGATTTGCTTATAATGAGCTATGCTGCATGGTCCTATATCCATAATGCGTTGGTGAGGCTTGATGTCGATCAATTCAATGGTTTGGACATGATGGCTGTCATCGGTCACCACCACATCGGTTGGCAAGGGTACGTAGCAGTCGTGTCCAAGATTTTCAAGCAAAAGCTTTGCTTGTTCCAGAAGCTCTGGTTCAAATAAAGAATTACCTATGTCATGCCCTGTCGCCGCGAGCAAGGTGTTGGCAATGCCACCACCGGTAATTAAATACTGTGATTTTTCAGCCAATGATTTCAGTAAAGGTAGCTTGGTAGATATTTTAGCACCGCCTACCACAGCTACCACAGGTGATGAGGCCGTTTTGAGCAAAGACAAAGCTCGCATTTCCTGTTGCAGCAAGAGCCCAGCACATGCGATGGCTGCATATTTGGCTACACCATGCGTGGAAGCATGCGCACGGTGTGCTGTAGCAAAAGCATCCATCACAAAAACATCGCAAAGGCTGGCCATTTGGCGAGCCAGTGCATCATCATTTTTGGTTTCACCCTCTAGAAAGCGCACATTTTCACACAGCACAATATGCTCACTTGACCAAGGTAATTCATTCAGCCAATCATCCACCAAGATAACAGGGTGATGGAGTGCTGTTTGCAACCAGGTGGCTATGGGTTTTAAAGAACAGCAACGATCAAAACCTTTAGGGCGGCCCAGGTGCGACATCAGTGCAACTTGCGCACCTTGCTTGAGAGCGTACTCAATGCTGACAAGCGCTGCTTTGAGTCTCTTATCATCCATGATGGTTGATTGTTCATCCATGGGTGCATTCAGATCAAGGCGGATAAGCACCCGCTTATTGGTTAAAGCAACTGAAGTGACCGTTAACATCAAGCGGCTTGAGTCATCACTTGATGCCAAGCATGGGTTGTGTCCAGCATGCGGTTGGCAAACCCCCATTCATTGTCATACCAAGCCAGCACTTTCACGAGTTGCCCCATGACTTTGGTTTCATGGGTTTCAACGATGGCAGAAGCAGAATGGTGGTTAAAATCCGTGGATACCAGAAGCTCTTCATTGAGCGTTAAAATGCGATGTTGATGCGTTTCAGCCGCTTGTTTTAACACATCGTGGACTTCTTCGACGCTCGTGGTACGTTTGGATTGAAAGGTAAAATCCACAACTGAAACGTTGTTGGTGGGCACGCGGATGGCAAAACCATCCAGCTTGCCATCAAGCTCAGGTACAACCAACCCTACGGTACTGGCAGCGCCAGTTTTGGCAGGGATCATGGAGCAGGTAGCAGAGCGTGCTCGTCTGAGATCAGAATGATGGCCATCAAGCAGGGACTGATCGTTGGTGTAGGCATGGATGGTGTTCATTAAACCAGACTCTATGCCGAGGACATCGTTAAGAGGCTTGACCAGTTGCGCAAGGCAGTTGGTGGTGCATGAGGCATTGGAGATGACTTCATGTTTGTTAGACAGTACATGATGGTTGATGCCATAGACCACAGTGGCATCCATGTAAAGATCCCCTGGCGCTGAAATCAAGACTTTTTTAGCGCCGGCTGAAATATGCTGTGCTGCGTGAGCTCGTTGAGTGTAATGGCCGCTGCATTCCAGCACCATATCAACGCCCAAGGTTTTCCAGGGTAATTTGCTGGCTTCGCGCTCTTGGTACATACGGATCTCATCGCCATTGATGTGAAGACAATTGGGTTCGTGACTGATCTCGGCGTTAAAGTAACCGTGGGTGCTGTCATGTTTTAATAGGTGAGCATTGATGGAAACGTCGCTCAAATCGTTGATGGCAATGACTTGAATGTGCTGACGGTAATTGTTCTCATACAGTGCGCGCAAAAGCATACGGCCGATGCGCCCAAAACCATTGATAGCCACCTTGATCATAACTTCGTCACTCCTGAGGTTAAAGTATAGATTTTACCATAGATACGATGCGTTTCGCAGTGAAATCCATAGCGGACATCACGCTGGCTCCTGGTGCTGATAACCCAAAGCGATCGATGCCGAGTATTTTACCTTGGCTACCAACGATGGCATGCCAGGCCATGCTGCTGCCAGCTTCCACCGCCACACGGCATTCAATGTGTGGTGGTAAAATGTGGTCACGATAGCTTTTGTTTTGCGTTAAAAATTGGTTGAGGCATGGCATAGATACTACTCTGACACGTTTACCCTGCTGGTGTAACTGTTCATAAGCCTCAATAGCTAAAGGTACTTCAGAGCCCGTGGCGATGATGATGGCTTTAGGCTCAGGGGTATCGCGTAGGATATAGCCTCCCATGGCGATCCCTTCAACAGCATCGGGTGAGCGAGACAATTGTGGTAAATTCTGACGCGACAACGCGAGCACCGAAGGTCCTGTGCTGCGTCTGAGCGACTCAAGCCAGGCCAGGGTGGTTTCTGTGAGATCGCATGGACGCCACACCATGACGTTGGGAGTGGAGCGTAGGATGTTCAGATGCTCAACTGGTTGGTGGGTAGGTCCGTCTTCACCCAGCGCAATGGAATCATGGGTAAGCACAAAAATCACACGCTGCTGCATTAAAGCAGCCATACGAATGGCGCTGCGTGCATAATCTGAAAACACCAAAAAAGTACCGCCCATAGGAATGACACCGCCACGCAGAGCCATACCGTTTAAGATGGCACACATACCAAATTCACGAACGCCAAAATTAAGGTAGTTACCATCGGGCGTGTCAGCATCTAAAGTACGTGCAGTATCCCAACGGGTTAGGTTAGAGCAGGTTAAATCTGCAGAGCCTCCCATGAGCTCAGGCAAATGTGGTGCCATGTGGTTTAAAAAATACTGTGATGCTTTGCGTGTGGCCATAGCACTGTCCACTTTAAGCACTTGCTTGATGATGTTTTGTGATGCGTCTTTCCAGTCACTGGGTAACTTACCTTGCATTCGTCGGTTAAATTCATGAGCGAGATCTGGGTAGCGTTCTTGATAAGTGCGCCAGGTTTGGCGCCATGCATTTTCCCATAGGGCGCCTTGTTCACGGCGATCCCATGTGGCATAAATATCTTCGGGCACGATAAAAGGCGGGTAAGCCCAATTCAATTGGATGCGCATCGCTTGTACTTCTTCTGAGCCAAGGGGGCTACCGTGGGTTTTGGCCAGCCCAACAAGGTTGGGTGCTCCTTGCCCAATGTTGGTTTGACAGCAGATCAAGGTGGGTTGCTCTGTGTTGGCTTTAGCCTGCTCGATAGCTTGGGCAATGGCTTGATGGTCGTGGCCATCCACAGGGTGAATGACTTGCCAATTATAGGCTTGAAAGCGCATAGGGGTGTTGTCTGAAAACCAAGGGTCGACCTTACCATCGATGGAAATACCATTGTCATCGTAAAAACAAATGAGCTTACCAAGCTTTAAAGTGCCCGCCAGGGAGCACACTTCATGTGAAATGCCTTCCATCAAGCAACCATCACCGACAAAGGTATAAGTATGATGGTCAATCAGCGTCAGATCATCTTTGTTGAATGTAGCCGCCAGATTTTTTTCCATGATGGCCATGCCCACTGCGTTGGCCAGGCCTTGACCAAGAGGGCCTGTGGTGGTTTCAACCCCTGGCGTTTCACCCACTTCGGGGTGGCCTGGGGTGTAGGAGTCTAATTGGCGAAAGCTTTGCAAATCATCCATGCTCACTTCGTAACCACTTAAATGCAGCAGAGTGTACAGAAGCATGGAGCCATGTCCATTAGATAAAACAAAGCGATCGCGATTGTGCCACTGTGGGTTGGAAGGGTTGTGGCGCATAAAATCATGCCACAGCACTTCAGCGATGTCGGCCATGCCCAGAGGCATGCCAGGGTGTCCAGATTGTGCATGCTCAATGGCATCCACACTCAGCATACGAATGGCAGCCACTCTTGCATCACGCTCGGACTTCATGCCAGTGACTCCTTGCTTGGGTAAAGTTGGCTATTGTCGCTCACAGAGCGTAAAAAGTGAAGCATTTCATGCTTTTATGCTAAGTGATGGTTTTTATGAGGAGCCGGTATTTTTGAGGGGGTGGGTAAGTGTGGTGTTTATCCATGAAAAATGGGACAAGGGCTCTTAATTTTCATGGAAAGTGCGATGGCGTTAAATATTTTTTCAGGCAATGAACCCGTATTGAGCAGTGATGGGCGAATTTAGGCTACGAAATAGGGGCACTTGCTTTGATGCCGATGTAAATTTTTGTACAAGACCCCTTGTATGGGTAAAAAATTTAAAAAGACTCAAGCTCTATAACAATTGACCGATATCATGGGTAAGTTGAAACAAGAATGTCTTATGTGCATATCTTTGGGTGTGCTGTAGGCCAAGGTTAAAAGGTTTTATCATGAGAGAGCTATTTGAAGGTCAGTACAAAAAGATGGAAGAGCTTAGTCAAGAGGCTGACACTCTTCATCAATCCATGCTCGAAATTCAAGGTGAGCTGACCTCTTTCAGGCAGGGATTACCTGAGGACTCCATACATTGGAGTAAGTCACAACATCAAAAATTCAGTCGTTTGGCTTCAGAAATGGAGTCACTTAAGGACGAGAAAAACCGAATCTATCAACAGATTAGCCAACACTGCGATGAGTTTATCGAAGAAATGCTAGGGGCTATTAGGGGAACGCCTTATCGATTTGAAAGTACATATGCCCCAAGCTCAGAGATCGATACACATCAACGCGTGACCGAAGCAGCCCGACAGCTTCATCTTTTTCATAGAGAATTTCAAGGAATTATTTTAATGGATGAAGGTAAAAAGCTTGATGAATTAAAAACAGATCTTTTGGTAACGACTCAAATACGTAATATTTTAAGAGGAAAGTATGATCACGTTGAAGCATTACCTGTTACCCATGAAGTGACTGGCGCGATAGAGTTGAATAGAATAAGAACTGAATTATCTTCAGCGCATCGAGCATTAGAAAAAAAACAGGAAGTCGTCCATGGCATAGAAGCCTTGGTTGAAAAACTTAAGGGCAGAGTATTTAGAGCGACTCACAGTTACGCTCTTTCTACTCTTAAAACCGAGCTGGACAGTCTTTGTGAGCAATATCGTAAGCTTGACCCTGAACATGCGCGGTATACAATCGATAGCAATAAAATAGAATCAGAAGTCACAAAGCTGATTACAAAAACTGTAAAAGCGATGAATTTGCCTGCATCAGAAGTCGTCACCCCTGTAATGATTGACTTGCTTAAAGAGCATTGGGGTATTCAAAGAGAAACCACCCCTGCTTCTGTTGAAGATATAATGGAGGCAAAGCTGCCAGAGAAGTTAAGCGAGGTGCTTGAAGGGTCATCATATGCTTCTTTAGAACAGGAGAGAACAGAGCTGCAAGAAAAAGGCAAGGCACTGTTGCAACAAGCGGAGCACGCTTATCAATTTTTAGATAAAGAGAAAAATGTTCGACAAAGTGATATAGATGCTTTCATGCAAGATTTTCTTGAAGAAAGTCGATCTCCGTCAGATTTTTATTCTATGTCTGGGGCAATGGCAAGCATGGGTTTTGTTTTGGGGGTTCAGGAAGAAATAGAAGAGGAGATGGCCCCATATGCTTTGGATGTCGAATGGGTAGGTGGCGATGAAGATGATATGCCGGATTTGATTGTTCCTGGCGCAGAGGATGTGTCTGCAGCTTCTGTAGAGGAGGAGGTTCAGGAATATGTCACGGGTGGCTTCTTCAACCAAGATCTTCCTTATGGTCACGCTATGCCTCCTGGTTTAGAGGAGAGCTTGAAGAGCTTAAGAGGAAGAAGTCGTTCAGCCAGCGTGACCAGTATGTTAGGTGCAGCGAAAACAGAAAAGCCCCAGGAAGCACTTAAAAGGCGTGCTATAGAAGTGTTGCAGGAAAGAGTTTTGGATTTGCAAAATCAGTATTTTGCAATCAAGCCTAAGCTTAGATCTAGGATAGAGGCTTTGGAAAGAAAAGACTCCCCAGAGAAAGCTTCCCAGCCTGTGATTGATGAGCCGACACGGGAGGATTTAACTGAGCGCTTAGATCAAGTGTCGCTAGAGGCATTACGGCAGGTTCGCGATAACTGGACAGCACCCGAAAGAGAAGACAGGGTATTAATTAAAGTGCTGCGTATCTGGCAAGATTCTGGACCTAATTTATCAGAAATCACCTTGTTACCCAGTCAAATCACATCATGTATGAGCATGTATCAAAAGATTTTACAACTTGCACAGCAAGTTGATAACCACACAATGGACGCCCATTTAGCTTCTAAAGAAATGCAAGTTATTTTAGATAAGGATGGGGGTGGTTTACCCATAGAAGTGAAGGCTTACATGCATGGCCTGGCTGCTGCAGTACCTACAGTGTTAACCGGTGTTGCCGATTTCATGCAAGAAGATTCTGAATTGCTTTCTTTTATAAAGCGAATAGGCACTCAGCAAGTATTGAATTTAATTACGACGGGCCTTTATTCTGCTAAAAATAAATATGCAAATTCTGAGTCAGGAAAATATTTTGCAATTGAGAGGGGAGACGAGTCCGTAAGTATAGTCCTGCACTCTAAGAAACAAGGAGAAAAAGAAAAAACTTACCCTGTTGACATTCAGATAGAGATGAAGTCGGCTGATTGCGTTGAGTGTACCTTCAGCGGAACAAATAATGATGGCGGCTCTGTTTCAAAAACTTTTAGCGGCATCGATATTGCGGCAGCTGTCAGAGCTGGCTTAAGTGAGTTTGGTCCCTTGCTTGATCCGGATGTCAGTGACAGTATGCAGCACAGTAGGTGATCATCAAATCAATGCAGATTGATCTCCTGACATTTGGTTAGCGTCACCTGGCAAAAATAAAGGGCCTTTTTGGCCACAGCCAGTGATGAGCAAGGTGCATAAGCATACTGCGAACAGCAGTGGATAGATTGACATAACGGTGGTCCTTCAGTAGCCTCTAAGAATGAGGACTTTAGCATATCTGACACTACAACCACCAGGTAAAACCGAGCATGTGATGCTGTGGTTGCATGGCTTAGGTGCCAGCAACGATGATTTTGCAACACTGCTGCCTTCAAGTGGTTTGGGCTCTTCTCATCACGTACAGTTCATATTGCCCAATGCGCCGATGCGACCCGTCACCGTTTATCAAGGAGAGGTGGTTCGTGCCTGGTATGACGTGTATGATTTTAATTCAATTTTGCGTGAAGATGCTCAGGGATTGTCGGAGACTGCTCACGCTTTATCGCAATTAATTGAAGAGGTGCATTCTCAAGGTATTGCGTATCACCGTATTTGGCTCGGCGGCTATTCACAAGGGGGAGCCATGGCTCTTTGGACTGGCTTGGCTTACCCGAAGCGCTTGGCGGGTATCGTTGGTTTGTCTACCTACATGGCTGGTATGAGCCACTTTGATGCTGTGGCACAAAAGGCCAATCAAGACATCCCTATTTTGCTGGCTCATGGTCAATTTGATGATGTGTTGCCTTGGCCATTGCACCAGTTAAGCAGATCTTTCCTGGAGCAAAGAGGCTACTCCATAGACTGTCATGCCTATCCCATCGGTCATAGTGTTTGCCTTGAAGAAATGCAGTTGCTACGTGATTGGTTCGCCAAACACGCTCATGATTGACAACTTGCATCCCTGAATGCGCCTGATTATCATCTTCAGCATGAGAATGCTGATCAGGGTAATGCTGTGTTTCTGGTTTATAGGTAGCCACGTCGTACTTCAAGCCCATAAGTTGGAAGTACGCCCCGATCCTTGGCATCGACACGTGACGTTGGGTGGCGTGCTCAATACCGGAAACAGTCAAACGCGCCAACTGCATGGTCAGGCAAAAATAGATTATGAATGCATTGATTGGGATAATTATGGCTTGATTTCAGGGCAATGGGGGCGCGATCAGGTGCAATCCACAGCGCAACAAATTTTAGCCGAGCTCGAACTTCGCTACCGGTTTTTGCCAAACTACATGTTTTTTAAAGGCAGAAGCTTGTTCGATCGTTTTAGTGTGTACGATCGCTTGTGGCAATTATCCAGTGGTTTGGGACGCATGTTGTTAGATGATGGGGCACATCGATTTAAACTGGAGCTTGGGCCTGGTAGTAGGCATCGTCGAGTTTCAGGTAGTCGTGACATGCAGCACGAATTCATAGCGGGCGCTTTGTTGCACTATAAGTGGACACTTTCAGAGACAGCTGTCTTCTCACAGCACATCAGTCTGGATGCTGGGCGCTTCAACACCACGACAGAATCGCGCAGTGCCTTGAAAGTCCGCATAGCCCATCAATTTGCGCTAGAATTATCCTACGCGGTATCTCATCATGCGCGTTTGCCAGCCGAGAGTAAAAATCGCGCCAAAACCGATACCAAAACTCAAATTGCAGTGGTGTATGACTTCTAACAACTACGTTTTTCATAAGCTACAAGCCCAAGGCAATGATTTTGTGTTGCTGGATCTAGCTCAGTCGCCTTGGCAAGTGAACCGCCAGCTGGTAGCGCAGTTGGCCAATCGCCAATATGGTGTGGGTTGTGATCAGCTTTTGGTGGTGGATAAGCCTGTTGATGGGTGTGTACCTGCCCGACTTTATAATGCCGATGGTCAGTCTGTCGCGCAGTGTGGTAATGGTCTGCGTGCAGTGGGGTACTATTTGATGGCGAATTACACTTGGGCTGTATCTGAAGTGACTGTCCGCATAGAAGGTGTTGAGCATAAAATTTGGCAGCAACATGATGTGATGCATGCGGCGCTCCCCGTCCCCTGTTTTTTGCATAAAGAATTGCCTATGGAGGCTTTGGAAGACATGCCCCCTTTGATTTTTAAGCATCAAGACCAGGATATCATCTATTATGCTTTGCATATGGGTAATCCACATGCGGTGGTGATGCATCATGGCATGACGGATGAAGCAATCGTAATTTTGGGTGAAGCGCTTTCAAAGTTTAAAGGCTTTTCACAAAAAACCAATGCAGGATTTATGATGATACAGACCCGTCAAAGCATCAAGCTTCAAGTGTATGAACGTGGTGCAGGTCGAACCTTAGCTTGTGGCAGTGGCGCTTGTGCAGCGGTGGTGGCAGGCATTAAATGTGGTCTTTTAGACGCTGTTGTTCAAGTTGAGATGCCTGGTGGTCTATTGCAAGTTGAGTGGCAAGGGGAGGGTTTTCCTGTGGTGCTTTCAGGCGCTTGTCATTGGGTGTTCAGCGGACAATGGCGAGGTGTGGCATGAATATATTGCTCTGTGGAGGAGGTCGCGTCGGTGCAACTCTTTTGGAGTATTTAGTGAAAGATGGACACGATCTGACGGTGATTGATCATGATCCCGCATGTCTACAATGGCTCAAATCACGCTTTGATATCCAGGTAGTGCGCGGCTCATCCTCTCATCCCACCGTGTTGATGGAGGCAGGGGCTGACGATGCTGATGTGGTCATTGCCGTGACTGGTAGTGATGAAGTTAATCTTTTAACGTGCCATTTATGCTACACACTTTTTCAAACGCCCACTAAAATTGGTCGTGTGCGCAGTGAAGTTTACATGCAACAAACTCAACTGTTGCATCAAGCTTTATCGTTGGATGTATGTGTTAATACGGCAGGACTGATTGTAAGAGATTTGATGCGAAGGGTGCATTACCCAGGTGCTTTGCAGGTACTTGAGTTTGCGCAGGGCTTGGTGCAATTGTTAGCTATCAAGGCTCAAATTCCCAGTGTATGGGTGGGTAAAACCATTCAAGCTTGGTATGGCCATTTACCAGAAGCTTTGATGCAAGTGGTGGCGATTTATCGAGACGATCAGTTGGTTGACATTTCTCCAGACACAGTCATTTTGATGGACGATGAGATTTATGTGATGGTGGCTGATCAGCATGTGCGTGACGTCATCCAAGCTTTGGGACATGCTGAAGCGCCTTACCATCGAGTTTTGATTGCAGGGGGGGGTGTCATTGGGTTGCGCCTTGCTCAGTCTTTACAATCATTGCACCATGTTAAAGTTATTGAAAAAGAAAAAAGCCGAGCCACACTGATTGCTAAGCAAGTAGATGATGCCACTATTTTATGGGGTAATGCTTTGGATGATACTTTTTTATCACAAGAACACATAGAGCAGATAGACTTATTTTGTGGTTTAACACAAAGAGATGATACCAATTTAATTGCCTGCATGCAGGCCAAGCGTTTGGGAGCACACACCACTTTATCTTTAGTGAATGATACCAGCTATCTTTCCTGGGGCGAAGAGTATGGCGTGGACGTGATTTTGTCACCACAGCAAATTATCTTAAGTAGTATGCTGCGCTACTTTCGCCAAGGAGATGTCATACAAGGACATGCTGTACGCCAGGGTCAGGCTGAAGCGATTGAAGTGATTGTACATGGTGATCGTCAAAATTCTATGATTGTTGGTCGCGTTCTACGTGAATTGCCACTTCCCCCCAAATCATGCGTGGCTGCATTGATACGTCGAGGCAAAGTGGTGGCATGCCGTGACGCTGAAGTGGTACAGCCCTACGATCACATGATCATATGGGTAGGCGATAAACAACATTTGCCGACCATAGAGCAGTTGTTTCAAGTCAAACTTGGTTATCTTGGGGATTGACTATGCAATGGCGTGGTATATTAAGTGTACTTGGCTGGTGTTTACTGGTCTTGAGCATCTCCATGTTACCGCCTTTGTGGGTTGCCTATGTTTATCAAGATGGGCATTACGCTACTTTTATCAGCACGATGTTGCTTACAGGTGTGTCTGGAGCTGCATTTGCCCTGTGGGGACATGGAGCGACCAGCGCTTTGAAAGTCACCGATGGTTTTATTGTGGTGGTGGTGGTGTGGTGTGTCTTGAGTATCTTTTCTGCCCTTCCTTTTGTGTGGCACCCTCAAGTTACTTTGCCTTGGCTCGATGCTGTATTTGAAGCCGTCTCCGGCTTGACCACCACAGGTGCTAGCATCATACCTTCGGTGGATGCACTGCCTTATTCAATCAGCTATTACCGCCAACAGCTGCATTTTATCGGCGGGATGGGTATTTTGTTATTGGCAGTCGCTATTTTGCCAACCTTTGGGATTGGTGGTCTTCAGGTACATCAAGCAGAAATTCCAGGGCCAGTTAAAGATACCAAGCTTACTCCCCGCGTGAAAGAAACTGCGAAAAGCCTTTGGGGAATTTATTTGTTATTCAACTTAATATGTGCGGTGGGCTATCACCTTGCTGGCATGAGCTGGTTAGAAGCTGTGGGTGAAAGTTTTTCAACCATAGCCACGGGCGGTTTTGCTATGCACGATGACAGTTTTGCACATTACCCAAATGCCTGGGCAAAAGGGCTCGCTATGCTTTTTATGGTGCTCAGCTCGCTCAGTTATACATTACATTACTGGGTTTTGCGCAAAAGACAGTTGTCTGTGTATATGCTGAATGAAGAGTCTCGCTGGTTTTTAGGATGGCTGCTGCTGATCACTGCACTGATTGTGGCATGGTTGGCTCATATCGGTGGCGCTGCTCATGCTATTGATGTAGGTTTTACCGTGGTGTCTTTGGCCACCACCACGGGCTTTATGACCGACTATTTTCCAGACTGGTCGCCTGTGGCACTTGTCTTGTTGATGGCAACCGCGACAGTCGGTGGCTGTGCCGGCTCTACCTGTGGTGGATTAAAAGTATTGCGTTGCCTCCTCGTTAAAAAGCAGATCCAAAGTGAGCTGCATCGCATCATTCATCCTCGCGCCATGGTGCCAGTAAAATTCACGGGTATGCATTTTGATGGAGGTGTACTGCAGTCCATGTGGGCTTTTCTGGCCGCTTTTCTTTTTATTTTGTGGCTTTTAACCTGCTTGTTTATGGTCGGTGGTTTGGATTTCAGTGGGGCAGTCGGCACCTCTGTAGCCATGCTGGCCAATATGGGGGCAGGCATTGGTGAGATTGCTGCACACTACGGTGAGCTCAGTGCTATGAACAAAGCGTTGAGCGTGGTGGCTATGGTGGCTGGTCGTTTGGAAATATTTACCTTGTGGGTGGTGCTCTCGCCTGCTTTTTGGCGTGCTTGAACTTTTATGTGTTTAATATTCTATGTTAAGATTACTTTATGGATCTTTGAGTGAAACTAAAATTTATCAGGGAGTAATTAAGATGAGGCATTGGATGGCTCACCTGCTTTTAAGCAGCGTGATGACGGTAAGTTTTGCTGAAAAATCCCCACAACAAATGATTGCCAAGCGCATTGAACCGGTGGGTGCTGTGAAGTTGGTGGACTCGAACGTTGACCCCAAAAAATCTGTCACACAAGCCAACCCCAAAAAAAACAAAGGGCAGGACATTTATGAAAGTAAATGCGGTCTTTGTCATGATGCCAACCCCACCATCCCAGTGGGTGCTCCTGAAGCGTGGAATGCGACAGCATGGTCGCCTCGTTTAAAAAAAGGTGAGAAAGCTTTGCTTAAAAGTATGATCGAAGGTGTTGGCGCGATGCCACCACGAGGAACTTGTGCTGACTGCAGCGATGATGACTTGTTGTTGGCTATGAAGTTTATGTTGCCTAAAGTACCTGAAAAGAAAAGTGAACAACCATCACAGAAGTGATGGTCATAAAATTTTAACTTAAGCGTGCTCTGGGTTACTCATATGCATTTCTACATTGAAACGCTAATCGAAGCGGGTGTTAACCAAATGGCCATCCTATAATTAGAGTGAGCAGCGTGTGAAAATCACTGCTGATATTTTTCTTCAAATTCAGAAAAGCTGCCTTTGAAATCAATCAAACCATCAGCATGCGAGATAAATAGAATTCTGTTGGCGATTTTTCTAATGAAGCGCCTTTCATGGCTGACAAAAATAAGCGTGCCTTCATAAGCTTTAAGGGCCAAGGCAAGAGCTTCGGTGGCTTCAATGTCTAAGTGGTTGGTGGGCTCATCGAGCACCAACACATTACCCAATTCTAAAATAATTCGTGCTAAAAGAAGCCGAGCTGCTTCACCACCACTGAGAGATAAAATATCTTTCTCAACAGCGTCTTGTTTAAATAACACTTGGCCTAATATTTTTCTAATGTCTTGCTCGCGTACATGGCTTATCATCTCTCGAAGCCAATCCAAAACTTTGATGTGTTTGTTTAGAAGCTCATGATGATCCTGTGAGAAATAACTGATGTGTGTTTCGTTGCCCCATTCATAGGAGCCATCTGTTTGCGAAATCTTATTCATCAAAATTTTAGTTAAAGTAGATTTACCAACACCATTTTCACCAATGATGGCTATCTTCTCACCGCGAGCGGCATCGAAACTAAGATCGGAAAACAAGATATTATCTTTAAAGACCATCTCTAAATTTTTAACGCGTAACACAAGTTTTGCAGACTTTCTTTGCAGTTTAAAATTAAAGAGAGGGGACATACGTGAAGATTTTTTTATGTCTGGCAACTCAATTTTATCGATCATTTTAGCACGAGATTGAGCTTGTTTTGAACGTGTGCCAGCACTGAAGCGATCAACAAATTTTTGCATTTCTTCAATTTTCTTTGTAGCACTCTTTTTGGTCTGTAACTTTTGTTCTTCGATCAATGCTTTTTCAGAAAGAAATTTTTCATAGTTACCACTGTATTGGCGAATTTCACCATAATCAGCATCAAGAATGTGATCGGCAAGGCGATCAACAAATTCCAGATCGTGTGAGATGAAAATAACCATTCCGCGAAATTCATTTTTCAAATATTTTTCCAACCAATTGATCGAGACAATGTCCAAATGGTTGGTAGGTTCGTCAAGCAGTAAAGTATCAGGCTCTTGGAATAAGGCTTGTGCAAGTAACACACGCAGCTTGTAGCCCCCAGATAAGCTGCTCAGTGGTTTTGTGTGATACTCGGCATGTATGCCAAGGCCTATCAGCAATTTTTCTGCAAATGCATGCGCACTGTAGCCATCGCATTGTGCAATGGTTTCTTCCAGTTGCCCAAGGCTATTGACTGCTTTTTCATTCCAATCATCTGCAGCCAATAATTTGTCTTTCTCAACCATCGCTTGCCAAAGTTTCTTTTTTCCTTGTAAAACTATGTCTGTGATGATGGTGTCTTCATAGCGAAACTGATCTTGCCTTAACCAGCCGATGCTCATATCTTTCGGAATTGAAACACTGCCCGATGTCGGCTGCTCTTCCCCAGTGATAAGTTTTAATAAGGTCGATTTACCTGCGCCATTGGCGCCAACCAAGCCATAGTGAGTTTTGTCAGCAAGCAAAAGATTCACATCAAAGAACAACATTTTTTGCCCATAGGACATGTGTAATTGATTAATTTGAATCATGAGAGTGCACTTTTAGCAAGTTCATGGTTAGCTCACAAAAATTTTATAGGTGATTTGCATCGAGGTTAAGAGACCAGTCATGGTTCATGCTCATTCAGTAAGTTTTGTAACGTGCTTTGAAGCTGGTCGGTAGAAGCGACAGCTTGTTAGAACATAGAGCTTAGGGCTTATTCTGATTTTCATAAGATGAGCTCGCATGTACTGGGTCAACTGTTAGCATGATAAAAAATTGTACCGTTGATGTATGGATAATGCAACTGATTTTTCTGATTTTAAGGTGTTTTGTCAGTTTGTTGAGTACTTAAGCGCTCCAGGCGTTGCTCCAGCTCAGTCAGGAGGCTCCTAGTGCGAGCCAAAACTTTGGTTTGTGCGTCAAACTCTTCACGCGTCACCAAGTTAAGCTGTTGGCACCAGTCTTGTAGTATGGTGCGCGCACGTGCAGCGAACAATGCTTCAGCATCGTTTAAGTGTTTAGGTAGCGCTTGGGTAAGGGCTTGAATTAAACCCTCTGCAGGAGATTGTGCCATGATCTGTGTTGTCTTATCGGTTCAATGTCGGCTAAGCTTAACAGATGTCTCCTATAAAAGTCACATGGCGCCTTGCTTGGCGCATTATTTTACAGCACTCAGCGATCAGCTATCGTTGTACCGCGTTGTTTGCTGTATCGGCTCTGATTTTGCTCGTGGGTTGGGAGTACTATAGCCAATCTTCGATTTTAATCGAGCTTTGGGCCGAAAAGCGTGTATGGTTGATTGTGCCGTTGGTGGTGTTTCATTTTGGTCCAGCTAACATCTATGCTGTAAAAAAAATATTCAACCGACATCAACCTGCATTGATGTGCCGGTTAATGGCTGTGATGGGCGATGCACCTGATCAGCGTGAGCTTAGATAATGACAGAAGCTTAGTCGCTATAAAGGCTGAGCACCCTTGCAGTATCGTCGAAAGATAGCGCAGGCTTTAAACGCAATCACTGCCTGTAAACCAAAGTCACTTTTGACTTAATGATGCCCGTATATGGCCAGCTAATTTGTATGGAGATTTTTCTATGAGCACAATAAAGCATGTTGTTAGAACTGTTGATTAACTCGTGTTCTTATGCGTACAGCAAGACGCTTGTGATTCATAATTCAGCTGCACAGCCTTACGCTTTTCACTTTGAAACCTTTAAGTATGCCAGTAAGTACATTGCCTGCAAATAACGCACCAATGAAAATGGTCATTCAGCCTGGTGAGAAAAAAGTTTTTACATATACTTTGATCTCCATACATTTAGATGAATATGCATTCAGTATTAGATTAGCCATATCTGTTCATGCCGAGGGTGAAAAAAATCAGCATAAGCAGGATTTTACTCGGCTGTCGCATAATAAAATAGTCATTCCAAGCATAGGCTTTGATAAATATGAGATCACAGTTTTGGGTGGTTCTTCAGTAAGCCGTGCTGTAGATTTTTTTTCAAGAAAGTACTCCCATCGGTCATGTCGATAGGATAAGAAATATAGTCTATGCATGTTTGCCTGATGAATCACTGCAAATCCGTGCTAAGATTATTGGTTGATGTGCATTTCACTTTTTTCTCTCAGGCATCATTGGGCTTCCCCATTATTCAACATACAGGTTGTGGCTTAATATAATCAACGTTTGTCATCAGGATTTCTCCTATGCATCGTTTGAAAAATTATAAAATATAGTGTTTTGAAGGCGTAAGCGCCACGCAGTAACGACTGGCAGTTGTCTAAGTTGTTAAGGCAGAACTCCCAGATGTTTGCCATGCTTCAAATTTTTTCTTATTCAGTGCTAAGCGATGGCGCCATTCAAAAAGGCAACCCAACAAAGTAGCTCTAAGTGGCGAATGTTTTTCTGCTTCAAGGTTGATAGAGCGATCAAGGCTCAGTAGAAATGGCAATCCTGATTTTTCCAACAACATGCCTTGCTGAATTAAATGCTCCGTGCAGGAGCTGTCTTCAGGTGGTAAAGGGTGCCATTCAAGCAGCAGCTCCCCTTTTCTTTGCCATCTTATACGGCTATCACGATCAGCCGCGTCAGCATGTGACGCTATGTCCAGAAGACATCCCAACAGTCGCTCTGTTTGCATCTGGCTCAGCATGCAATTGGGCTCTGAGTTAGATGGTAGTTCAAGCCAATGCAATATACCAGATTGCGACAGCATGTGAGCTAGAATAATCAAGTATCGATTGTCTGTTATTGTCTGGTTCGTTGACTTTAATTTTTCCATAAATAGCCTTAAATTTCCATAGTCCATTGAGCAATAACCTTTATAATGATATTCACCACTGGTTTGCTGTACTGAATCTGATGTTTTTCCCAACAAAATTTCCAGTCAATTATGTCAGAGCTCATGATTTTATCTCTGTGTAAAGGGTAAATTTAAAAATAATTGTTAAGCACATGATTTTTTTCTATTTTTATTTCGTAGTAATGCTATTATTTGCTCGTCGTGCTGATGGCGCCATAGACGTTTGTAGCAATTGAGCTGATACAGTTTTTGCAACAGGTCAAACTTCTTATCGACATGCAGTTTTTTCTTGATGCCTCGTATATGAGCTTTGATAGCACTGTTGGTTGTTTGCATTGAATAAGCAATTTGTTCAGTTGACATGCCTTTTAAATAAAGAGACGCACATTGGCTTTGTTTGTCTGTGAGTGAAATGCTTTTGAGCCATTGATCTTCTTCACTAACACGTTTCATTTGTAATAGAAGCTCTTCTCGTTGTTTGGGCTGGATTTGTAATTTTGACTGATCAATCTTGCGTTGGGTTGTGTTGCAAACGTGACTCAACTTAAAAGAAGATTTCATCAATTGGGATTCAATGGCTTTGAACTCTTCATTTAGGTATTGTATGAATTGCTGAACAATCTCTTGTTCGGATAAGAGCTTAGGGATCATATATTTCTGGCTTGAAGCCCCCCCAAAAGCTACTCTGAAGCGCTCACCATTTTGTAAATATCGCGAAAATGATGCGCCTTGATCGACTTGAAAGTGACGACTGAAACCAGAGAGAATCTCCGTATATTCACGCTTTTGACAGGTGCTCCATACAAAGATGTCTGCATGTATGCTCGGATCGACGCTTAAACCATCCTGATTGAGGTAATACTCGCAAAGATGAGGGTGGCTATTGACGACAATGGTGTCACCGTTAAGATATGTCTTATCTATGCATATTTGTTCAACACCAAATGCTTTACAAAACAGTCGACTTTTTTCAATTAAGAAAGGGTGATAGGTATTGGTAGCTGCGATCAGTTTGCTTCGTGTATCCATTCACTTCACATGCTATCTAAAAAGATAGCAAAATTTTAAGCAAGATGTGAACATTTGTCAAGTAGGTATTTAATAGACTGCGTTGTTTGAGGCTAAGCAGCTCATCTAAAAGATCAGGAGTATTCCAAGCTGTAAATTCGTCGGGCTTACGAGTTTGTGCTTAACAAAGCATGAAATCAAAAAGCACCTCAAGTGCCATATGTTGCTCATCATTAAGAAATTCTATGCGTCGCGGTTCGGTGGCAAGGTCTGTGGTGTGGTGGGATTTCATTACCAGATACAGTACACTGTTCATTGTGAGTGAGAGCCCATATGGAGCCACGAATTATGTGTGCATTGGGATTAATATGTCGCATAGATTTTGAAATGGCGTTTAATTGCAGTATAAAAACACAAAAGGTGATTGATAAAATATGACGGAGTGCATACGTATTGCCACAAGACAGACGCCATTGGCTTTGGCTCAGTCACAATGGGTTGGCGCTCAATTACATAGCCTTCATCCGCACATTCGTATTGAATATTTACCCATGACCACTCAAGGTGACAAGCTTCTGGATCGTCCTTTGTATCAATTTGGCGGCAAAGGAATGTTTCTTAAAGAGCTGGAAAAAGCACTGTTCGATGGTCAAGCTGACATTGCGGTGCACTCCATCAAAGACGTTCCGGGCACACTGCCTGAGGGTCTGCTCATGCCTGTGATATGTCAAAGAAAGTCAGCTCAAGATGTTTTGGTAGCACGCTATGGCGAGTCGCTTGCCACATTGGCTGCTGGTGCACGTATTGGAACATCCAGTCTGCGTCGCCAGGCGCAGCTCAACAGCAAACAGCAGGGCTGGCAAGTGCTTATGTTACGCGGCTCTGTCAATACTCGATTGCAAAAGCTTCAGGCGGGTGAATTTGATGCCATTGTTGTGGCTTTGGCAGGCCTTGAACGCCTATCGTGGCAAGCACATGCCAGTGAGCAGCTTGATATTGTGCATTTTGTGCCGGCACCTGGTCAAGGAGCCTTAGGCATTGAATGTAGGGAGCATGATTCAGATATTTTCGACTTAATAGCTCCTCTCAACCACAGTATGACAGCAGATTGCGTGACGTTGGAGCGTGCGCTGAATGCTCAATTGGGAGGGCATTGTCATGCGCCTATCGGCGTGCACGCAGTCTTGGATGATGGCATCATCACTTTGTATGGATTCGTAGGCGCACCTGATGGTAGTCGTTATGTTGCTTTGCAGACGCAAGGCCCTGCAGCACAAGGTGAGCAATTGGCCCATGCCCTAGGTGAGGATTTATTGTCTGGTGGGGGTGGTGATATTCTAGAGATGTTGGGTTGAATATGTCTGATATATTGGAATTTTGCACTGTGCTGGAAGTGGGGATCGAGCGTCCGCAACCTTGGTTGCAGCAAAGGCTGAGGGCTTTGGGTGGGCGGAGTTTTTTTTACCCTGTGACTCGTATCCAGGCGGTAGAAGACAGCTGGCCTTGTGAAGAGTCTTTGTTGGCATGTCAGTCATTGATTTTTGTCAGTCGTAATGCAGTTCTGTATAGTATGAAGAAGTTAAAGCCTCTTTTGAGCAGCTGGCAGCCGCAGATAATTGCCATTGGCCCGGCTACTGCCCGCGCATTACAGAATGTGGATGTGATGCCTCAAGTGAGATCAGGATCAGGTCTTGGTACAGAAGCTCTATGGTCATTTTGGCGGCCCGGGCCGCAGTCAAAATTGTGTGTGGTGCGAGGGCAAGGCGGTCGTCGTACTTTGGCTAGGATGCTGCGTGCACAAGGCTGTGATGTGCTGCACGCCATGGTATATAGGCGTCGTCCTTTCTCAGGCTGCGCTAAAAAAATACATAATGTTGTTCGGCAAAACGCATCATTGGTAGTGGTGCTTCGCAGTGGCAGTGCATTAATGAATTTAATGCGGATATTTGCTAAAACTGATATAAGAGATCTGTTGTCGTGCACCTGGCTGGTGCCCAGCGAACGAGTAGCCGCCTTAGCTGCTCGTCTCGGTTATCAACAGCAACCTATTATTGCACAGGGAGCCAGTGATGATGCAATAGTAGACGCTTTAATCCATTGGCGAACCATGAGCGTAAAAGTATGAGCACACAGAATCCAGATAACTCCATCGAAGCAAGCAGTGAAGTGTTGGCTGTAGGCACCTCAACGGCTGATGTGGCCGAAGATCTGATGGATGAAGGCGAGGGGGCGGTATCGTCTTGCCCAAAAGGCTATGTTTTGGCATGGCTTTTGGTTGTGGGTGCGCTTGTGTTGGGCGCATGGAATTTTTATCAGCATCAGGCTCATCAGCAGATACAACAACAAACCTTGGCTGCCATAAATAAAAAGCTGATTGAGAGTATGGATAAAAATGAACAATTGCGACGGCAAATTATAAGCCAGGAGTCCAAGCTCAGCGCCCATGAAAGTCAAATCGAAAGCAGTCAACAGAGCTTGCAGAAGCTGGAATATAAGACAGTTGATCACCAAGTAGATTTAACTCTACGAGAAGCGGCATCAGCTCTTCAAATTGCCCAATGGGTTTTGGTGTATCAGAAGAATGCTCAAGAAGCATTGCACATCGTACAATCTGTATACGATAAGGTGCAGCCCATATCGCAGGTCGGTCTTGAGCCTGTTAAGCGTTCGTTGCGTCAAGATGTGGGGGCTCTTAAAGAAGTGCCGGATATGGCTTTGGAGCAATTATTATCAGATTTACAATACATTAATCTTAAGGTGCCCTCTTTGGTGACAATACGTCCTCTAGCACCTCAAAGCCATGATGCATCGACAGCGCCCAAAGAAGGTTGGCAGCACTTTAAGCGTCAATTCATTGATGGTATTAAAAAAGTGGTGGTGGTGAAAAAGCATGGAGAAGTGCAGCCTGTGCTGACTGCAGACAGTCGTTTGGTGGTTGAGCAAAATATTCAGTGGATGTTACAGCAAGCTCAATGGGCTTTGCTACATCGGCATCAGAGCACTTATCAGAAAAGTCTGCAGTCAGCATCGCAATGGATCGAGCGTTACTTTGCACGTGATGCGGCTTTAAGCCAGGAGTTATTAGCGCAACTTGAAAAATTGGTAAAGCTTGATATCAATCCGGATTTGCCTGATCTGATTCGTTCTCAGCAAGCCATTAATCAAGTATTGCAAGCGCAGGTGCAAGCCAGAAACTCTACTTCAAACAGTTGGGCCATTGGTGTGACCCCTTCATCATCGACCGCAGGAGTACAGACGTTATGATGAAGCTTATCGTAGGCTTTCTGGTATTATGCCTTTCTGTATGGTTGGGGCTTCATGTAACCAGCGATCCAGGTTATGTTCTCATCAGCTATCATGATTGGACTGTTGAAGCGCCTTTATGGGTAAGCATAGGTTTGTTGCTGGCCTCTTTTTTGTTGCTTTACCTAGTGTTTGGGAGTGTTAAGGGTCTTCACAGCATGCTGCACGCTGTGCCATCCAAGTGGCGCATGCGTACTGCTAGGCGTGCCTGGCAAAGGAACCGTCAAGGATTAATGGAGATCGCCTGTGGTCGCTGGCAAAGCGCTCATAAGAACTTAAAAAGCTCAATAAACAATGATGAGATGTCTTTGGTGAATAACATTGCTTTGGCATACGTTGCTTGGCAACGTGGAGATGCTTCTGCCTGTGAGCGCTACCTGCAAAAAGTAAAGAGGTTAAATCCAGATAAATCTATGATGTCTGTGATTGAAGGAAGGCTTTGTTTGGTTAACCATGATTGGCAGGGTGCTTTGAAGCATTTTCATGATGCTTTAGCCGGAGATCCCAAACAGACTTATGTGCTTGAGCAATTAAAATGTCTGTACATTAAGCTGGGTCATTGGCAATTGCTCCTCAATTTTTTACCCAGGCTTCTTAAATATAAAATTATCGACCATGCTGAAAGCATGCTGCTGACGCGAGATGCTTATATTGGCTTATGGCAAACAGCATCTGAGCATAAAGCAGATCCATCTGAGATGAAGCGGCTTTGGCGTCAAACACCACGCTTTATTCAGCAGGACAGTTACATGATGTTGCTGTATGGTCGTTATCTTTTATCCGAGAATTCTTTGGATGAATTAGAAAGAACACTTAGAAAACGCATAGCACAAAGCTGGAATCCGGGATTAATAGAGCTTTATGCAGAAGTAGATCATCACGCTGTGAAGCAACTTAAGTTTGCTGAGAAATGCTTAAACCATCATGCTGACAGCCCAGAGTTGCATTATGCTGTTGCAAAATTTTGCCTGCGTTTGGAGTTATGGGGTAAGGCACGCCATCACCTTGAGCGTTGTGTACAAGATGCACCGAAAGCATATCAATACCACATCACTTTATGGCAGCTGCTCAATCAAATGCATGACAGCCAAGCAGCTCAGTCCATCAGCAGACAAGTACTTACTCAGCAGGCTGATTCCATGACCTCAGCTGTTGCATAGTAATTGGCTTTTTTTAATTTAAAAAATAGTTTCATCCAAGCTCAAGTCTTGCGCTATATTGGTCGATAACATCATCATCGTCAGATGACTTGGATATTAGAATGTACCGATTTTTATCAGCAATCGTATTAATCCTATTGACGCACATCACTTATGCTTTACCTACCAGACACAATTGTCCAGAATTGACTGTACAAAAGCTTATGTCGCCTTATGTGTTTGATGAATTCTTCAAAGGCCAGCCTATGCTCAAAGCTGACATAATGTATCATGTGCCTGGTGATGGTAGCGTGGAGAAAGAAATTTTCATTGCTAAATTTAAAGAATATGATGGTGTTTTTGGTATCAATAGCGTGATTGAGCCTAGGCTGGGCATTGCTGATTTTATTGGGGGATCTTACGCTTTTTGTCAATACGCCATACCTGGCACAGAGCTTTGGATTACCATTAAATAACCCAGGTGGATTAGAGCAGTTGACTAAAGCAAAGCATCAGAGTGCCTGTGATTTTTGGGTAAACCAAGTGTCGTCAAATAGTCAAAAATAGTCAGAATCACTTCGGTGCGTCCAGCACCAAAAACATGGAAATTAGTTAAATCAGCATGCTGGCTTTGTATGGCCTCAATCAAATTTTGAGTGATTTTATGATCATCGGGATCGGGCGTCACAATATTTTTGTAATGAAAGTCCTCACTTTGGGCGCTCCACTGCCTGGGAAGGCTATCGAGGTATAAATCGCTGGTGCGATGTACGCCCCAATACAGATAAGAGGGGCATGTGGTGTGCTGCAGGAATGACTGTTCAATCAAAGCTTTCATCGGCGCAAAGCCTGTGCCATGAGCAATAAAAACCAGAGGGCCGTCGGTGATATTAAGCACACATTGCCCAAAGGGCCCTTGTAAATTCAGATGACCTTGAGCTTGAATATGTTTGATCAAGGCGCAAGTAAAAGGGTTGTCAGCACTGTGTCGAATATGCAATTCAATTTGGTGGTTACCCAGCGGCGCGTTGGCAATTGAAAAAGGTCTGCCACCAAATTCCGGTAACACCACTTCGAGATACTGGCCTGCCAAGTAAGGCATGGCTTCTTCTGTGGGTTTTAATTTTAAAGACAGCACATGGTTGGTCAACATGTGCAGGTCAACGACTTGATACGGGTAGATTTTACCTGCCATCTTTGGGCAAATCAGCCTTGCTGTTTCATCGCACGGAAGAAATCGTCGTTACTTTTGGTTTCTTTCAGGCGTTCGATTAAGAATTCACAAGCCGCTACTTCGTCCATTTGATGCAAAAGCTTTCTTAAAATCCAAACTTTCTGTAATTCGTCAGGTTTAACCAACAGTTCTTCACGGCGCGTACCTGAACGGCTGATTTGAATAGCAGGGTAAACTCGTTTTTCTGCAATCCGGCGATCGAGATGCAGCTCCATGTTACCAGTCCCTTTGAATTCCTCATAGATGACCTCATCCATTTTGGATCCAGTATCGACTAAAGCGGTGGCAATGATGGTTAAGCTGCCGCCTTCTTCAATGTTACGAGCAGCACCAAAAAAACGCTTTGGGCGATGCAGCGCATTAGCATCAACCCCACCTGTCAAAACTTTGCCTGAGGCTGGAATAACGGTGTTATAAGCACGAGCCAAGCGAGTGATGGAGTCGAGCAAAATAACCACATCGCGTTTGTGTTCAACCAGGCGTTTGGCCTTTTCAATGACCATTTCAGCTACTTGCACATGGCGAGCTGCTGGCTCATCAAAAGTGCTGGCAATGACTTCGCCACGCACAGAACGGGCCATTTCAGTTACTTCTTCAGGTCGTTCATCAATTAACAATACGATCAGGTAGCACTCTGGATGATTTTTTTCTATGGAATGTGCAATGTGTTGTAGCATGATGGTTTTACCGGCTTTCGGTGGTGATACAATCAAGCCGCGCTGCCCTTTACCAAAGGGTGCTGTTAAATCAACAATTCGGGCAGTAATGTCTTCGGTGCTACCATTGCCTTGTTCCATTCTTAACCGTTCGTTCGCAAACAGAGGTGTTAGATTTTCAAACAATACTTTGTTTTGGGTGTTTTCGGGGGTATCAAAATTGATTTCATCCACTTTGAGCAGCGCAAAGTAACGCTCACTGTCTTTTGGGGGTCTGATTTTCCCAGAAACGGTGTCGCCTGTGCGTAAATTAAAGCGTCGTATTTGGCTGGGAGAAAAGTAAATATCATCAGTGCCTGCTAGGTAGGAAGAGGATGCGGAGCGCAAAAAGCCAAACCCGTCGGGTAAAATCTCTAGTACGCCGTTACCATAGATGTCCTCACCTTTTTTAGCCTGCGCTTTAAGGATAGAAAAAATCATATCTTGCTTACGCATGCGTGATAAGTTTTCAATGTTCATACTTTCTGCAATGGCAATCAGCTCATTGGGAGAGGTTTTCTTTAAATCACTTAAGTTCATGAATGGTTACCTTTTGGCAGTTGATATTAGACTTCAATAAAGCTACGTCGTAGATGTACAAAAATTATAAAGAGTTAAAGCAATTATATTATGATTCACTGAGTAGTAAAAAATTGTGTGTTTCTGAAAAATTAAATTTAAGCGCTTGGTTCAGTTTTTACCAGGCGACTTGCATGCATTATAAGGGGTTAAATGTGGCTGTCAACAAAATCACGCAAATCACTTTTGCTGGCACCGCCTACTTTGGTGGCTATGACCTGACCCTCTTTAAATAACAGCAAGGTAGGGATGCTTCGCACGCCAAATTGGCTGGGTGTGTCAGGACTTTGGTCGATGTTCACCTTAACGAATTTAACCTTTTCAGCGTATTCAGAGGCAAGTTCGGAGAAAACAGGCGCCAAACCCTGACACGGACCACACCATTCTGCCCAAAAATCAACCAAAACAGGAGCGCTTGACTTAATTACATCCTGTTCAAACGTACTGTCCGTGCTGTTGGTGATATGGTTGCCTGTGCTCATGTAATCCCCTTGTGAGATAGCTTGTTACAATAAATGTCTATCATAAGTAGGATACAGCCCGCCGTCAATGTTTTACTCTATTTTGAGAATACACTTGTGTGCTGGCATGGTGACGCCGGCGGAGTTATGGCATCATGCTACGCGCTTCAAGCTAGGCCATGAACGGTTTGAATGGCCATAACCATGTGTTTGGCAAAAAAGTGTTCACAGAACATAGAGGTAACTGCAGGCAAGAGATACAAACAAAAACCATCATTCATTCAACACCAAGAAAAATCTGGCCTGTATTAACTGACTTTGATAAATATCCTGAGTGGAATCCATTTGTTCGATCGATGGCAGGGCATAAAAAAATAGGCGCACAGTTAACCATGACAATACAACCGCCCTCTGGCAAAGCAATGACGTTTAAACCATCAATTTTAAATTTTGATGCCCATAGAGAATTTCGTTGGCTGGGTAAATTATTTATCAAAGGTTTATTTTGATGGAGAGCACTATTGTGATCTACTCCCGCCGCTAAATTGCGATAGCAATTCTAACGGGGGCTTCTTGTG
>CAYGTQ010000006.1:20464-44245 GCA_964352915.1 uncultured Legionellales bacterium | reverse complement strand
AATCTCTAGTATACCATCGCATCAACATACACCCTTAATATGTACAATTTCAAACTCATCGACATTACTGCACTAAGCCAATCACTCTGTCAACAACCTATCATGTGTAACCTTAAATATGCGACAGAAGATAATTTCACTGGTGAGCCATTACCTGGCTTCCACGCTCAAGCTCAGTATTTAGCTTTGCTAGCCCCCAAAGCAGCCCATCAATTGTGCAGAGCTCAAAATTTATTCAATGATAACCAGCTGGGAATCCTAATCTATGATGCTTACCATCCTATCAAAACTCACGCTTATCTAAAAAAATGGACACAATGTTTGTCAGTTGAGCGTAACCCCATCCAACTATCCCGAAAAAGCATACATTACCCTAATTTTAACAGGGCAGAATTATTAATTAATGGCTACATCAACGAGTCGCCACAACACAGTTATGGCAACACCATAGCCTTTACACTGGTTAAGCTTGATAACCGCATACCTCTCAATATGGGGACATGCTTTGATTTCTTTGATGTAAAATCACAGCATGGTAGTGAAGCAATATCGAAAGAAGCTCAACTTAATCGCCACCAAGCCAATGAAATTATGACTTCTCTTGGGTTTATTAATGATAAGCAAGTATGGTGGCGCTATCATTACCCTCCGGGAAAACTGAACAAGCCTCTCAATGCTGAGCTAACCCATGAAGCTATCACTGCCTTATGTACCTCTAAATTCTAGCTGGCTTTACCTAAAAATTTACTCATGTTATAACACTTCTTTATTCCCAAATGATGTGCTTCATGATGTCTCCACGTCGCCTTACCTTTCTAACCAGCCTGGGCGCTGCATTAGAATATTATGACTTCGTTATTTATATGGTCTTTATTGATTATATTCGTCAAATTTTTTTCCCAAATGAGATCGCTTTCATAGCTACACTAGAAGCTCTGGCTGTATTTGCAGCCGGCTATTTAGCAAGACCCATCGGTGGTATAATTTTTGGGATCCTGGGCGATCGCTTGGGGCGTAAAAAAACATTCATTTCTTCTATTTTGCTGATGGGGTTTACCACACTTACCATTGGGCTGCTACCAAGTTACGAGCAAATAGGTGTAACCAGCACGTGCCTACTTATCCTATGTCGATTACTACAAGGACTGTCCTACGGCGCAGAATTACCCAGTGCTATCACCTACGTAGCAGAGCATTCTTATTTAACCAACCGTGGTACCCACAATGGCTGGTTGTTTTTCTGTATTGCTCTGGGAGCTTCACTGAGTACATTTTTTGGTTACTGCTTAACCCATTACTTTTCTGAAACAACCATGCTTGCCTGGGCATGGCGCATTCCTTTTATCCTAGGAGGGTTTTTGGCTTTTGTTGGTTATGGCTTAAGGCGACGCGTAGAAGAATCCCCTCTCTTTCGTCAACACACACCTCATTTGAAACCCATGAAGGAGATTTTTCAATATCACCAGAAAAATATTCTCATTGGGATCAGTATTGCATTATGCCCCGCCAGCCTGATTATTTTCTCGTTATATCTTCCCTATTTTCTAAGTCAGCATTACGGCTACTCACAGTCCTTTGTCTTTGGTACATTAACTGCTGTACTTCTATTATCGTCAATCACATTACCAATTTTTGGCTGGCTCTCCGATCACTATGGACGGAAAAAATTACTGAGAAAAATTCTTTTTATTATTTTACTTGGAATATATGCTTTATTCTCTCTTTTGAATATAGATAGCACCTCGGCTTTTTTCTGTTTCATGCTTTTGTATCAAATACTTATCACTTCTCTTGTCGCACACTACCCCATCATTGCCGAATTATTTCCTACAAAAGTTCGCGCATCTGGAGTAGCCCTATGTTACAATCTATCTTTCAGTATAGCCTCTTTTGTGCCTATTTTAAGCAATTTACTGGAGCAATGGGCTCAACAGACTTTAAGCATCAGCATAATTTTTATGGCTGTTTCAAGTGTGACTTTGCTTGCCAGCAAAAACATCCAGGATAAAACCAAAGAAATCTTGGTATAAAAAAAGGGAAACAAAGTTTCCCTTTTTAAAAGCCATTAATGAAAATAATGCTTGTAGAAGAGACAGAGCTCTATACTCGGTAAATGCCACCCACATGGGTTGTACCAAAATATTGTGTCAACTTAGAGCGTAAAGTACCACGGCTAACACCTAATAATTTAGCGGCACGAGATTGATTGCCACGCGTGAAACGCATCACACCTTCGTACATAGCTGCTTCTACTTCTTCTAAAACCAAAGAGTTCAAATTAATCGGCTCTTTGCTTTCAATACTTCTAAAATAATTTTCAATTGCATTTAATACCTGAACACGTAATTCAGGTGTTTGTTGCTGCACAGGCGCAACATTTGTCATTTGCTCTACCATAACCCATCCTATATTGTTTACCTAACTCTGATGATTGGCTCAACCAATCCCCATGACCTGTGATGTATTATGCCACAAAAATGGGTTAATATCAACCATTTAATTTATAAATTGGCCATTTGGCGTCTTTATTGCTTTATAACGTTAGCAAAATAACCACTTTTGTACGATAACTTATTGATAATATTTTATTTTCTCAACAAGATGTTTTTTAAACAAATATGTCTACTTGTCGACAAATCATTCGCATTAATTGAAAACAAATATAGCCTAAAATATTTTGAGTATGATTTTTATACCATCTTAGGTATATTTAGGTCAAATTAAGACCGACCGTAGTACTTGATGCCTTGCTTGATGCGTGGTCGGCCTTTTTGCGTACGCCAACGATTGCTGTCACGCAAAGAATAAACGCAACCGCAATATTCCTGTTGATAAAAGTTTTCTTTCTTAGAAAGCTCAATCATACGCTGAGAGCCTCCGCCCTTACGCCAGTTATAAGTCCAGTAAGTTACACCCGGATAGTGCGCAACTGCACGCATACCACAATCATTGATTTGCTCCATATTCTTCCAACGCGAAATGCCGAGCGAGCTGCTGATGACTGGAAAGCCATGCTCTTTGGCATAATAAGCGGTGACTTCAAAACGCATATCAAAACACATGGCGCAGCGCTTACCGCGCTCAGGTTCATCTTCCATACCAGTCGCTAACTTAAACCACCTGTCAGCATCATAATCAGCATCAACAAAAGGTACCTCGTGCTTTTGTGCAAAACGAATGTTTTCCTGCTTACGCAGCTCATATTCCTGGCGCGGATGGATGTTGGGGTTGTAGAAAAAAATAGTATAATCAATGTTTGAGGCTCGCAAAGCTTCCATTACTTCAACAGAACAAGGCGCACAACAGGAGTGCAGCAGTAACTTATCAGCACCACCGGGTAGAGACAGTTGGGGACGAGATAGAGTCAATTCAACTTCCTTCGCAATTAAAGTCTGCTGAGAACCAACCGATAAGTTGCAACATTTATCAAAATTTTAAGAAATTATCCGGACAAAAAATAATATGTCGTAGCCTTTCGATTAATGCCAGCCACATGGCTACCGAAAGGCCGGTAAAGTGATGGGCATATTAAACATGTCCATCACCTTGCCACACCTTTAAGCTTAAAAACTACCTTTATGCATCAAATGCTGTAAATGCAGCACGCACAACATCAGCCATAACCACTAAAACAGGTACATCCATAGCTCCAAAAGTAAACTCTGTTTCAGCATAAAGCTTGTTTGCACGTTCAGAAATAGTCACCACAACTTCGGCCGTATCTTTAACAGGCTTTGAGTCAGGACCTCCCGCAAAAACTTGATAATTTAAAGCCTTGCCATCATTTGCCTTGATGTTGATATAATTGGGCAAATCTGTTACTTGATCCATCTCAATGGTCAGATGCTTACCTGCTGAAAGGGTTGTTGCGCTAGTCTGCATTGGAAACACAGACATAGGATGCGTGGAGCCACCATAAAAGTGGACGTCACCGTTAACAGTATTATCAACCTTAATGATCAGCGTCACTGCAGCTGTCACCAAGCTACTCAAAAATAAGACGCTTATGGCAACCATTGGCTTTAATATTTTATAGCTCATGAATTACTTCTCCTAAAATTATCAATAGTAGTCTTTTGTACTCTTTTAAAACTTAAGAACCATCTTTGCTTTCAGCCAATTCAGTTTTTCCTAGCAAAAAATATGGGGCTACTCTTAATGCATCACCAGCAGCGGTAAAGTATAGCCTTATTTTCCTAACGGTCACTGGCGTTGCAGCGCCCGAGTTTGTCCAAATATTTACGGCATGAATTTGGTTATTATATTTTACAAAAATGAATACAGGCGCTTTAGCATACTCCAACCCTGCTTGTTTGTTACTGCCCAAAGTCGCTACAGCCTCTTCAGGTAACACAGCATCTTGTGTTTTGCCTACACCCAATATTGCGACATCATGATCAACATCACCTGTTTCAAATGAAACAAACACTGCCGCCATCGAAGCACCACAAAACACCATCGCTAACACCACTATGGACAGTTTCATTATCCAATGTTGCATACAACTTTCCTCCACAAAATTTAACAGCTCGGCTATTGTAGCAAAAACATCAGCAAGCTGGAAGAATTTTTACTTTCTTTTTCTTAAAGTGACCTAAGACAAAGTATGATAGAATTGTGCGCTATGACTGAGCTTATCACATTCATCTTACTTCAAACCGCAGCAGTGATGTCGCCGGGACCTGATTTTGTATTGGTTTCGCGCAATGCACTGAACACATCTCGCCAAAATGGTTGTTTTACGGCCCTAGGGATTGCCATAGGCACTTTGATACATACCACTTACTGTACACTTGGCATTGCTTTGACCATTTCAGAATCTACCTGGCTTCTTCATGCTCTGAAGATAATCGGTGGAGGCTATTTCATTTATATAGGCCTTTATATTGTCCAAGGAAAAGTCACATCTGTGTCATCGTCTAACGAAAAGCAGCAAACTGCATGGCAAGCCTTTAAGGAAGGCCTTTGGTGTAACCTTTTAAACCCCAAAGCCACGTTATTTTTCTTAACTCTTTTTGGTGTATTTTTAACCCCCAGCACCGCACCCCTCACCCAAGCCATGTACATCGCCGTGATTTTCAGCATTACCATCATTTGGTTTTGTTTGCTCAGTGTTTTTTTTACGACGCCCGTTATGCAGCGATTTTACGCGCAATATGGCCCTTACATTTTTTATGCGCTGGGTGGTTTCGTTATTTTATTTGGTGTTCATTTAATATTCAGAAGCTTGTCGGCATGAGCTATGTAGTTAGATCGAGACTTTGACCGCCACCCCTTGATTCTCGCCAAGTATCTTTTGGGCAAAGTCATCCGGGTTAAACACCATAACCTATGGCTCAGCGCTCTGATCATTGAAACCGAAGCCTATACACTGCACGATAAAGCCAGCCACGCGTCACTCGGTGGACACTCAAACGTCGAGCACTGTTCATGCCAGCTGGCACGATTTATATGTATCATGCTCGTGGTGGTGATTCCTTAAATATCAGCGCACGTGGTCAAGGCAATGCCGTTTTGATTAAATATGGCTTTTCTTGCATAGAAGTCAATCCCCCAATCACTACCCCACTGACTCAAATGAAAGCACTCAATCCCATGAAGAACAATATGGAGGAAAGAAAGACTGAAAGGCTTTAGGCTGGACAAGCCCTGTTGTGTCGCTCTTTAGGATTAAAAGTGAAGGATTGGGACTCTAAATGCTTCGATAAAAAAAAATTTACATCGAACATGTCGGTATTGTGCCAAAATCTATTCTGCAAACTACGCGACTTGGGATCACAAAGGGGCGCAACGAAACACTTCCTTACCGCTTTGTTTTTGAAGATTATGCGGCGTTTTGCACTGAAAACCCTCTTCGAAAACGTCAACCTTGCTACAAGAGAGTATCTTACTCTGCTTGATTGCTTTGCTGATGCACGTAGGCATCAAAATCATCACACAGTTCAAAATAAGTTTTGTGTTTTTGCTGCACAAATTGAATCAACTCTGCCGCTACCGCGCGATGCTGCAAACCATCACGTTGGTAATACTTCCATAATAACTGCGCAAACTGAGTGCTTAAATGTGCTTCAAAAGCTTTGACCAACAGCTCATAATCAGAAGCTGGCACTTGCGATTTGAGCTGTTGCACAAAATACGCATAGAACTGGGTCTTGTGACGCCTTTTTTCATGCTCAATAGTGCGCGCTACCTCGGTTTGCGTATGATCAGTCAACAACTGACTTCTTGAACAATTGGCCTTAAGAGCAGCCAGAAGGTAAGTTCGCCGATTTTTAATAGCACCACTTTGATAAGGCTTGGATTGCTTGATTTGCGCCATCTGAGCCTGGATGAAGGTAGCAGGATAGCTCTTGAGTAACTCGTCAGCTTGAGAATCATTAAATGCCCAGTTGGACTGTAAGTTAACTTTAAGTTCACTGCTTGCAAAAACTGGCTTAACAACCATAGCCTTAGGCTTTTGAGCCTCAATCCGAAAACGTATGGCCACTACCTGGCGCTGGGCACGTTTGTACTCAGGCGTCACAACTAAAGGCGCATGAGTATTCACCTCCGCTACAGCTTTGTCCACTACACGTCTTTTGAAATCGCGAAACACCTGATACTTATCAGACATCACACCCATCAACTTGCGAAACACAGCCATTTCAAACCAGGCTGTGTACGGCAAGTCCTGATAACGTACGCAATTCTCATACAAAGCCAATGCATAAGATGACTTGAATCTATTCTGCACAATCAAATCCACACGACCATACATGCTCGGCGTATGCAACAATTGCTTCATTCGTGGGCTGTAAGCATACCGGCAGACAGAAGCCTCAATGCTGACAGAGGCCAGTATCGAGCTGGCACTCCAGACCTCGCTGGCCTCACCATCCTTATCATGCACCACATTCCATTCAAGCACGGTTGACAACAATTTACGCAAAGCAGACTTAATCAGCTTATGATCGTTGCTATCATAACCAATCATCCTACACAAATGACGGATCTCAACAGCATGCTCATCTTCTTTCAGCAACTGCCGATAAGCATGAAACAACAAAGCGTTGGCTATTTTGCGTTGTAATAATGACAGCGTATTGGAGCATTGAATGGTGCCCACATGCTTTTTAAGCTCAAAGCTCTTTTTAGCTGCCAATGCTTGCGTTGAATTTTTTAGCATTTTAAATTCCCGTATCCGTCACATGTCCTGTAAGCGTCACATGTTTAATGCCGCACAAAACTTTTCCCAAAAACCCAGCAAATCTTACATGCAGGAGCCGCACATGATTTATCCTGTAGGCGTCACTTAACATCCTGCTCATGTCCATGCAACATCCTGTAAATGTCCACCAATGGTTCCCGCTTTTGTCACATCTGTTCCTGTAACTGTCACATAACTAGGCATAATTACTTTATTTTTCAATGAGATAAGCGAAGACAAACTCTTAAACATATTAAGGATTAACATTAATAAACAGGGAAATGCCATTAAATAACCTCTTTTGATTAGCAATTTATAAGCAAGTGGCAAGATCATGTCATAAATAAATCATAACATCAACTTTGTCATCTCTTAATATTAAGCATAACGTATGATATAATAAACGTCTCATGACGATAAAGGAATGAAGACTTATGTTAAAAGTACTTGCAGCTGCCACCAACAAAGGCGGTGATGGTAAGACCAAGACAAGCATTTTATTAGCAGAATATCTAGCGTTGGTAAAAAAGAAGCGTGTATTAGCCATTGATCTGGATCCTCAATGCAACTTTTCACATCGATTTTTGCAGATGGAGATCGATCCTGTGGAACCTCAGGGTAAAATACCGCCAATACACCCAGAATTTGATCAATCCGAGACTGATTGGGACGGGCGGAGTTCTATTGCCAGTATTTTTTATGGCGAGCCTGTGGTGCCTTACCCCACTCATTTGCCTAATTTAGACATCACACCTGGACATGCTTTACGTCTTTTAGAAGCTGAAGCTGTGCGCAAAGGTGAGGTGAAAGAAAGGGTGCACCAGCAGTTACGTCTTTTTGTCCACGATCCTGCTTTAAGAGACAGTTACGATGTGGTGCTTATCGATACGGCTCCTTCTAAAGGCCCTTTAACGGTGAGTGCTATTAAGGCGGCATCACACATTGTGATCCCAGCCCAAATGGAGCAAAACTCCATTCAGGGTATTTATGGTATGCTGCAGCTGTGGAAGCAAGAATCATTACAGCGCAGTGAAAATGAGCCCCTTGAGTTGGTGGGCATTTTGCCTAATAAGCTGCGTGAGGTGAATTTGCATCGTGATTTGCTTGCAGAGCTCAAACAAACACCTTTCATAGCAGAGTGCGTTATGGATGTTGGTCTGAAGTTGCGTTCGATTTATGCTGAAGTTGATGCGGACGATGCAAGCCCGCGCACTATATTTCAATTACCAGAGTCTCATGTGGCCAGGCAAGAAGCCGTGGCTGTTTGCGAAACCATCTACCAACGGGTGTTTAAATCATGACGAAAAGAAAACGATTTGGGATTTCTAAGAGCTTGAGCGACAGTTTAAGTCACACCGTACAAGCAGTGGCTAACAACGCCGGTTCATTGCGCTATGAAGTGGTGCCGCTCTCCAGGGTGATACTCGATCCTGATAATCCGCGTGATATGCTTTTGACGATGGAGGATTTGCCTGATGGCCCACGCTCTGGTGAAAAGGACTATGCTCGTAAGCAGCAAGAAAAGGCTAGCTTACAAAGCCTATCTTTGTCTATTAAAAATCAAGGCATTATCAACCCAGTGTGGTTGTATAAACATGGTGAAAATTACCGTTTAGCGGCGGGTGAAAGGCGTGTATTGGCCTCTTTGATGGCTGAACGTGATGATATACCAGCAAAAATTTTATCCAACAAACCTTCAGATGTTGATTTGCGTCTTATTCAATGGTTTGAAAATATTGAGCGCTCAGACTTATCTCTGTGGGAGCGATTATGTAATTTGCAATTAATTTTGCAAGCGCATCAGGCGCATTCTCATGATGAAGTGACGCCAAGCACTGTCAAGGCTTGGCTTGGCTGCTCTTTGCCGCGCGCTATGCAGTACCATGCGGTGGTTTTTGCACCTGCTGCTATTCAAGATGCTGTTCAAGCACGCAAAATCAATAGCCTTGAGAAAGCAGCTATTGTAACTCAGCACAGTGAAGCCCCATGGTTCAGTGAGCTGATGACGGCTTGCCTGGAGGGTGCGTCACTTAAGAAGTTACAGCAGATGGTGCTTGGTTATCGCCAGGGAGCAAGCCAGGCCAGAGTTCGAAGTGATACACGTGGACGTAAGGCTCAGAGGGTTCAGTTAGGCACGACCTCGAATACAGCTATTGTGCACGCTTTAGTGAAAGGGGTGTTGGATAATCCCAAATTTTCTGCTTACGGTAGGCAGTTTGAATCGATTAATTGGGATGACTACCAGAGTGCTACGTTGGGCTTTAAAAAGCTTATCGCGCTTTTGGAACAGGCACATCGACGTTAAGGTTTAATTCATGGGTATTATGCAAGAAAAGAAAATGCGCACGACCATCCGCTTGCCTCAACGTGTGCGTCTGGAGCTGCAGCAACGTGTGGTCTCAGCGGGTTATGGTTTACGTGGAAAAAGCCGCTGGGTAGCTGAAGCGATTGAGCAGTTGTTAGAATTGCCTGACTACCCTGATTATGTGGATATTGCTGAAGAGATGTCTGATTTGACAGCTACAGAGGTTATTCAACTACCTATTGAGTTAAAGGCACGCCTTGATCATGCATTAATAGAGGTTCGCACGCACTATCCAACGTTGGAAGGTGTGCAAAGCTGTTTGGTTCGCTCTGCCATTATGCAACGCTTGCTGCGCGGTGTTTGATGCCAGGTTAAGTCACTTAACCTGGCTGTAATCTCTTGATATAAATAGATTTTATTTAATTTTAATTCCGCAGACTGCATGTCCGTTAAATAAGTGCCTAGAGAATTTTTGATGGATGTGTCATTTACAGGATAGTCTTATGTTCCACGTAGAACACGCTCAAAATTGATTCATATCCATTGATTGCCTGCTTAAATTTCTAGGGGGTTGACCCACATAACTTAATAGCTTATGGCTTCCGTTCCTCAAAATGAGTCCTGTTATGTGGGCCAAGAACACAATCCTGTATTTGTCACACAAACACAGTTCATATTTCTATATACAAATCCCGTGCCAGGTTTCTTTGAGCCTTTGCGCCGACTCAACTGAATAAATAGATATAAAAATGAACAGATGATGCTGAGATGTTGGACAGTTGGCCTGTCTTAATCGGCATGATTTTGCCACATGGCTAAAAAAAGAATAAATACAAGCAACGCCAGCAGAATAAGAGCTATAATTCAGGGATGTGCATTATATTCATGAACAACAGTGACTCAATACACATTGTCTAAGCAGGAAAAGGATCTTGATCAGTCAGCTTACATGACGCTGCGCAATTTAAAAAACCAATTGCGTGAAATTGCCTCAAAGCCAGAAAACAAGCAAGGTATGTGGGTAGGGCAGATTGATACTTTAGAAACTTCTGACGATGTACGGCGTTTTCGCCTGTTGGTGCTGAGCCATGATGAGGCTCTGTCAGCAGTTGATCGGTATCATCAAGCCATTAATGATGTGTATGCCAAATACGCAAAATTATACGAAGCGTTCAGTAAGCCTATCAAGGAGCGTGCTGTTGCTGAGATGCAGCAAACGGTTAAAGATGTTTTGAACTTACTAGGGCAAGACAGTCATTCATGTACTTCGAAGAAAATTTTAAACCAATGCCAACAGCATTTATCGTTTCTATCATCTGCTGAGGTAACGTTGCATGAAATCAGGCAGTTCATACAAGGCTTACTTCAATTGTTGGGGGATGATTACCCTATGTCTGGAGTTTTATTACAGCCTTTGGCAGAAGAGATGGAACAATTGCTGGTAGATGAAGATCGCTTATTGGAGAAAGCCACTGAGCTTGGCCTGTCGTCGGTCAAATGGGCCAAACTCAGCAGTACAGCACGCGAAAAATTGATAAGTCTTTTATCCAGTCGTGATAAAAAGAAAGGTTCAGTGCTGTTTGGGCAAAGTCATACGAATTCAGATGAACATGATCAGCAAGAATCTGATGAGCACAGCTCAGGTCCTAGCCGTCGCCGCTGATCACCGCAGCATTGCTTTTCAACACAGCTGCTATAATAGACTGATAGATTAATTTAGAGGCAATATGACCAGAAATAACCTCATTAATTATTTTTTTGCCCATGCTGACAGCGTAGACGATATCCCCATCAAGTGCTGTGAAAGCTGGTTGAATACTGCGCGCAATACCAGCGCTGGCCATTTTAGCAATCCGCGTCAGCTGAGGGCTGCTGAACTGGGCGTTGGTAAATACGGCGGCTAAAATTGTGTTGCATGGGTGCATCAGGAAGTGTTCGTTTGTATTATTGAGAGCCGACATAGAAAAGGGCAGTATATGTCCATCATGATTACGCCTCCCGGCTATGGCAAGCCCTTGGTCATAAACATACCCGGCAGGGTTGACTACTACAGCAGCAGCAATGATGCATCCGTCATTTAAGAGTTCAAAAGCGAAACCGAAACCACCACGCATCGGTGTTCCCTCAGACATCAATATTCTGCACACTTTAGACCCAGTACCAGCGCCGACACAACCCATGTCTGGATTAAGGGTAACCCGAGCTTGCTCGCAAGCTTGATAAGCATGCTCTTTTTGTGGTGCTGTTTGGGCTTTGTCGCCAGTTAAGTCATAAATACAGGCCGTTGGTACAATAGGAACTTTACCATAAGCTGTGTTAACTCCTTGGTCACGCTGCTTAAGCCACTGCATGACACCTGCAGCACAGTCGAGCCCATAGGCACTGCCACCGGCAAATACCAACGCATGAATACTGTTAATGCTGTTGGTAGCGTCCAGCAGAGCGAACTCACGTGTGGCAGGTGCTGAGCCACATAGCCAAGCTGCTGCTTGGCTATGTTCTGGCAATAGAAAAACAGTCACGCCCGTAGAGTGCTCTTGAATTGTGCAATGCCCGATGGACAGTGGCAGGAGTGTTTGAGTTCGCATCCTGTCATGGTATCAATTCAAATCGGCCTTTGCTATGTGTTTGATGTGATTCAGGTATAATATTGTAGTTTACAAAATGAATGTGTTATTTATCTATCTAAAGTGAGTGGGCTATGTTGCTTCGTTATATTTATTTTTCAGTAATCTTGTTTGTTGGCACCGCGTCTGTGTGGGCTGCTCAACGTATAAAAATAGTTGAGGTAGGTCATGCATCATCTCAATCTGTGGTCAAAAGCGTCAAACTGATAGGTGTTCTAAAAGCCCATAAAGCTTCGCATTTATTTGCAGAAGTTGATGGACAGGTAGAACAAATTTATGTACGTGATGGTATAAGTGTGCATAGAAATACGCTGCTTTTAACTTTAGTGAATGATGATCTAACAAGACAACAAGATTTAGCAAAATCGGCAACTCAGTTAGCTGAAGCAAATTATAAAAGGCTTACACAGTTACACCATAAAGGTGGGGCTAGTTCGCAAATGAAAGATGAAGCGCAATCAGCTTGGTTAAAGAGTCGCTTAACACTGCATGAAATACAATACAAATTACTCAAGACCCAAGTTAAAGCGCCCTTTAATGGTGTATTGGGAACCTTCAAAGTATCTGATGGTGCTATGATCAAACATGGAGAAGAGATTGTGATGATTCATGACACATCATCTTACAAAGTTGAATTTTCTATTCCTACATCATTGATTGATAAAATTAAAATAGGACAATTAGTGCAAGTCGAGCGCAATACAGGGCGTATTGAGTCTGTGCAAAGGACATTAGATCCTAAGACGCATATGGGGATTGCTCGTGCAAAATTGAACAGGTGTCATCAATGCTTGTTGGGTACGACTGTTGAGGTTTATTTAATGGTAGAGCGTCGTATCAATGTCTTAGCAGTGCCTAAAAATGCTGTATTTCAAAAACGTAGAGAGCATTATGTTTACGTGGTAAGAGATGACAAGGCTTTTATGGAGAAAGTGTCCCTTGGCCTTGTAGGCAATAATTTTATCGAGATTGTTGATGGATTAAAACAAGGAGATGTAGTGGTGGTGGCTAATCAATCTCGTTTGTACCATTCTATTCCTGTTAAGATCAAACCATGAATATCACAGATATCTTTATCAAGCGACCAGTTTTAACCACAGTCCTTAATGGTTTGATTTGTGTTTTAGGTATTATGGCATTTTATCAAATGTCAGTACGTGAGTACCCTAAAGTAGTTATGCCACAGTTTACGATTACTGTGCCTTACCCTAATGCCAGCCCAGAAGTGGTAGAAAGTGAAATCATTATACCGTTGGAAGAGTACTTATCAGGGATTGAAAGCACTAAGAGTGTTGTGTCAACAGCGCATCATGGGCGAGCTGAAGTTGTTTTAGCATTTAAATCTGGCCAATCGATGGATGCGATATTAAATAAAATACGTGACAGATTGATTCGTGTGCGCCCTCTTTTACCTAAAGAAATAGAAGAGCCTGTTGTTGATAATAATAATCATAACCGAGATATTTCTATTTATCTAGCGCTTAAAAATGAGACTCTCAGCCAAGCTGAATTGGTTCATTTAGCAAAACTACATGTTAATAATCGATTAAAAACAATTGCGGGGATTTCAAGGATTAACATAGAAGGTCAGGCATATGAAATGCATATTTTACTCGATCGTCTTAAAATGTATGCCCATAAAATTAATCCAAATGATGTGGTTGAGCTTTTAAAAAAATACAACGTAGCGCTACCTGCTGGGAAAAAAGATCATATAATTCCTATCACTATCGATCTGACCATTCATGATGTAGCTGATTTTGAAACATTGGTAGTTAAGCGAGTGGGCAATGCAGTCATTTATCTTAGAGACATAGCAGATATTAAGCTTGCACAGGATAAATCAGGCAGTGTCCGCATCAACGGTCAGCCCGGTATTTTTGTGGGTGTTGTGCCTTCACCGGACAGTAATGTTTTGGATGTGTCTAATGAAGTGATAGCTCAAATTCCTTATTTGCAGGCACAAATGCCAGATGGTGTTGAGATTTTTTTACATTTTGATAAAGCTGATTTTGTAAGAGCAGCGCTTAAAGGTATTTCTCATGCCATTATAGAAGCTATCTTATTGGTAGCGGTGATGATATTGCTGTTTCTAAAAAGCTTTCGTTCAGCCTTGATACCTTTATTAACGATCCCGATCTCCTTGGTGGGTGGTTTTTTTATTCTTTATATTTTTGGGGGCAGCATCAATGTAATTACATTACTTGCCATGGTTTTGGCGATTGGCTTAGTGGTGGATGATGCTGTTGTTGTATTGGAAAATATCTACCAATATATACAAAAAGGACTAACACCTCTTGAAGCAGCCAAAAAAGGAAGTCGAGAAATATCTTTCGCCGTTATTGCGATGACGGGTACTTTAGCTATGGTGTATCTGCCACTAGCATTTATTCATGGTTCAATTGGTCAACTTTTTAGAGAATTTGCCTTAACTTTGTCTGCTACGGTCATAGTTTCAGGTTTTGTTGCTTTAACTTTAACACCTATGCTTTCTGCTCGTATTCTTACTTTAAAACAAGCCACGGCTTTGGCTGAAACCCATCAAAAGAGCCGATGGCAGCTCTGGTACAGTTGTTATGTTGAACATATTATTGCTGCGCGTTATGTGGTTTTAATAGTTAGTATTGGGATTTTAATTGCCAGCGCGATTCTGTATCGTATTTTACCACATTCGCTTGCGCCGATTGAGGACAGACGTTTTCTTGGTATGCATGTCGGTATGACAGGTGAATTCCCAATGGAAACATTAGAGAGTTATACAAAAGATCTGGAAAAAATTGCACAACAACAGCCAGAACAAATGCGTGTGATCACATTCATGGGTGATTGGGGCAGCAATGTTATTATGGTGTTAAAACATTGGGATGAAAGAGTTCGCAGCGCTTTTGAAATAAAAACAGATCTATTTGATCAGACTGCCCATTTGCCGGTTGATGTGCATCCTTGGGCTTGGACTAATGCATTGCCTGGTGTAGATGGTTCGCAAAACAGTGATATAAGCTTTGCATTAAAGTTTCATGGAAGCTACGAAAATTTAGAAGAAGAAGCAGATAATCTAACCAAGATATTGAAAGAAAAAATTCCTGACCTTACCGGTGCTTATCATGAACTCAGCTTGGCTGTTCCAAGCTTTAATGCCGTGATTGATAGAAATAAATTATCACAATTTGGCTTGGATCCTAAAGTGATTGCTAATTCATTATCAGTGCTTCTGGATGAGTCTAAACCTGTTCATTTCAGAAAAGATGGTATACGTTATTTTGTTTCGTTGTCGTCTAAACAAACCGTTCAACGCATAGAAGAAATTTATGTGAATACGCCTGATGGCGAATCAATTTCTTTAGGAACGCTGATGCGATTTGAGCCTAAAACCATACCTAATAATCTGATCCACTATAACCAAGTACGCGCAACCAAGGTACATGCTTCTTTTGACAAGAATGTGAATTTTGGGGAAATTTTAGCTCAGATAGAAACGATTCTTAAAGAACATCTTCCTCCTGGATTTGCTTATGAATTTTCTTCAGAAACGGAACAATATTTTGAATCACAATATGCTATGTTGATGCTATTTTTATTAGGTATTTTATTTGTTTATGGTGTTTTGGCGATTCAGTTTGAAAGCTTCATTGATCCAATTATTATTTTATACACGGTGCCTTTAACTTGTTTTGGTGGGTTAGTAGCACTATGGTTAGGCCAGCAAGGGATTAATATCTACACACAAATAGGTTTTGTTACACTGATAGGTTTGGTGACCAAGCATGGCATCTTATTGCTTGATATCACCAACCAAAGTTTGATGCGTGGAACTGAGTTAGCAGAGGCAGTAATACACGCCAGCGAGCGTCGTGCCCGTCCTATCATCATGACAACGGGCACTATGATTCTGGGAACCATTCCGCTACTTATGAGTCATGGAGCAGGCTCAGAAGCTCGGCATGCCATTGGAATTGTTTTGCTTGGAGGGCTAGTGGTTGGCACAGTACTAACCCTCACTTTGTTACCTGTAATTATTTACTGGATGAAAAGCTGGCAATGTCGTTTATTGGTTAACAACACGATACATCCACCTAAACATTAAAGCGATCACAATCATTGTCAGCACTTCTGCGATAGGTGTGAAGCTTGTTGGGACAATGCGCAGCCCTTCGGTAGATTGCAGTATGACTGCAGGTATTGCAAGAAATATACCCATTAACGAAGCGCCGGCTACTAAACCACAAGCAATTGAGATCCCTTTTTGTTGACCTATTTGATGGGCTTCATCATTCTCATTTTTATTTGAGCCATGGTGTATGAAGTAAGATGCCAGTCCACCAATGGTCAAAGAGATTGAAGCACTGAAGGGTAAATAAATTCCGATACCTACCGCTAGCACTGGCAAGCGTAGATTGTATCGTCTTAAGTGTTTGTCAACAAAAATACAGCCAATAGCTACCAGAGCGCCAGCTGAGATGGTGCCCCAAGGTAGGTTGTGTGCAAATACGCCGGTTGCGATGGAAGCCATCAGGCCTGCCTGTGGTGCAGCAAGCATTTGACTTGGGTCCAT
Organism: uncultured Legionellales bacterium; assembly: GCA_964352915.1. GTDB lineage: Bacteria > Pseudomonadota > Gammaproteobacteria > PIVX01 > PIVX01 > CAYGTQ01. The sequence continues at coordinate 27,575 of CAYGTQ010000006.1, read as the reverse complement.
ACCTTCTCTAGGGAAAGCTCCGCCAATACCGTAAGCATTGAACAATAATTCAAGCACAGATGGGATGATAAAAGCAGCTGTGATGATCCCAATCATTAGAGCAACCTGTTGTTTCCACGGTGTGGCACCTACAATTTGACCTGCCTTCAGATCCTGCAAGTTGTCTTGCCCAACGGCAGAAGATGTGCCAATCAGTGTGGCTACAACAATAGCAATACCCAATGCTGCTCTTAGGGTGTCAGGATCGGATAAAGTTAATTCAATACTGAATACGGGCAGTAGAATTAAGCAAATAGATAGGATACTTGCAAGTATCAGGCCTGATAAAGGGTTGCTTGATGAACCTACCAACCCGGCAAGATAGCAGCAGATCGCAGAGAACATAAAGCCTGCTGTCAGCAAGTAAACTGTATTGAGTATGGCAATTCCCCATCTTAAAGAATCAGATAATTGTAATGCTGGGTTCGATAAGAAGTGATTGAAAATAAGCAACATTACAGCACCGATGGCAGCTAGTCCCCAAAGGACATAATTGATAGGGATATCTTTTTCTGTGCGTAGCACAACCTGTTTGCTGTTTCTTTGTTTAAATGCCGCAAACGATGACTTGATACCTTGAATGATCGGATCAATTAATGAGAAGACGGCCCACATACCACCTACCAGCAAGGCACCAACACCGAAAAAACGGATGTGTTGCGACCAGAGTGTCATACCAGCACCCTCTAAGGTAGTAACACTTTCAGGCAAACCGTAGATAAAACCAACGGTTGGGATCCCGATAAGCCAGCTGATGATAGCACCTACTAAAATACTGATACCTACTTCAACGCCTACGATGTAACCTGCCCCTATCACCGCAGCGTCAAAACCAAAACCGAAACCAATCACAGAGGTTCCAAACTTCGCCCAGTAAGAAGCGCTGTCGGCAAGTATTCGTAAGCCATTTTGGCATAAGGAGATGCTGCCGCCAATTGCGGTTCCTTGAAGCATGCGCGTAATACTGCCGCTGACTTGTGTGCTTAATTTTAATACATTACCAATGGCCACACCTTCTGGAAATTTTAAAGAGGGTGCATTAATAAATGTACGTCTAAGAGGAATGGAGAATAATACGCCTAATAAACCACCTGTGACGATAATAAAAAATGTGCTCCAGTAGTCAAACTCGAACCACAACTTCAGGATTAACATCGCAGGAATGGTGAAAATAGTTCCACTTGCCAGTGAGTACCCAGCAGAAGCCGTAGTTTGTACAATGTTGTTCTCTAAAATGTTGGATTCACTGAAAAGACGCAGTACAGCCATGGCAATGATGGCAGAGGGAATTGAGCCTGTGACAGTAATGCCGACCTTTAAGCCTAAATAGATGTTGGCCGCTGCCATGACCGAAGCTAAAACGATTGAAAGTATCAGGCCTTTGACAGTAATTTCTGCCAACGTCTCGTGCGCGGGTATAAAAGGTTTGATCGTCTCATCAACGATCGTGTTTTGTTTGTCAGCGTTCATAGAGCACCTTTGGTTTCCAAGAGATTAAAAATCGACCATCCGAACGCCTAGCTTAGAGAAAAAAGAGGCAGATGTCTATGGCTTCTCTTTTAAAAAGAGGCTTTTAGGCAAATTGGTTGGTTAAAAAAAAATCAAAAGAGGCTTATAAAATGGGCGAAAAATGAACAGATCACTTCAAATTTAAATTCAGAGGGTTGCGGTAAATCAATGCTTTCGACTTAAAAGGCGGATACAGTTTGGGTAGCCCCAGCTTGTCCATAAACCAATTAAGCAGTAAACCAACAACCATGCTTTAAATTCATGCACTTGTTTACCACATAGGAAGAGAGCAGCGATGACCGAGAAGCCTACAATAAACAAAGCCACTTTTTTTAAAAAAGACTGATTTGTTGTAAAACGAGGTGCAAAATGATTACCTAACAGGAAGCAACTTAAAAACCCCCATGTCATTAAAAAATGCACAGGAATACTGGTTGGATGCAGCAGGCTCCACAAGCAGATAACGCTTGCTAGGGCAAGATAGCCTAACAGACGAGAAAAAGGTGTGCTTTGTGCAAATGAAATACATTTCTGGTAGCTGATGACAGTGATCAATGCAAAGGCGTAGGCGACCAACACATCAATCGTTAAGTGGAAATTAAAATGTACTAAGCCAATACCTACTAGAGCTAAAATAAGGCTAACCAATGTAAAAAAACCGATGGATGGAAATTGCAGCAACAACCATAACCAAAAAACACCTATGGTCTGTGCATGACCACTTGGGAAACGCCAACTGTGCAAACCGGGTAAAGGTGGTACCTGAAACCATTCTTTCAGGTAGACATTAATACACATGGTGATGACCACCAGAATGATAGCATGCACAAAAGGTTTTCGTTTGATACACCAATAACCGAAGGTTATACAAAACGCATAAGTTAGGGGATGCGAAAGCAGTAAGACTGTTCTCAGCAAGCCATCCCAATAAGTTGTGAACTCGTTCATAGTACTTTTATTGCGTTATTGTGCTTCACTATTGTATTCATAAAATAAAGCAATGCAACTAAAAAAAACTTCTTTCAATAAAGCTGTCTCAGTCTGAGCTTTGGCTCGCATAATGATTTGCTTTTGTCGTAAAAAAGCACCGTGGTCTAGCTGACACTCTATGCCAACTTTTAATAAATAAAATATGGCGATAACACAGCGCATTAACACAGCTCATGCTTACAATTTAGCGCACGCATAGATGTCCCTTCTACAGATAGGCATCATCTAGACTGATTATCACCAAAACCCTTAATCGATAGTGCAGCATCATAACGTCTTGTGATGTCAAAAAACATGAAAATATTTCGTACAGAGTCATATCCAGCACAAAACAGACATGCATTAGGCGTTTGTTTTCGCGTGGTACTTGCGCTAACGAGTATTGTAGCCACATCTGCTATGACACCAGTGTATGCTTTACCAACCAAAGGCGCGGTTAAACATGGGCAAGCTGATTTTGACACCTCGACGCCTAATGCATTGACCATCGATACTGGGCATGCACCTGCAACGGTTATAGAGTGGGGCTCGTTTAATGTGTGCTCTGATGAGCACGTGAGCTTCGCTTCAAATGCACAACATAATGTGGTGGTTAATAAGGTTTACACGGGTTCCCCCTCAGCAATTTTGGGAAGTATCTCGGGTGGTAGTACACATGTTGTGCTTGCTAATCCAGATGGCGTGTATTTTGGTGAAAACAGTGTTGTTGATACCAGAGCTTTAACTGCTGTGGGTGGACGAGTCGAATTGGACAAAGAGACTTTAGGACTTCATGTAACTACAGGTCAAGGCATTATTAGGAATCATGGACAGATTGGCACAAAAGGTCGGCCTGTTCATCAAGTTAGATTAATAGGTGCACGTGTAGAGCAATTGGGTCGAGTGCATGCTAGAGATGAGATACGTCAAATCGCCACGCGCCCGGATGAGGCTTTTTTTGTAGGAGATGGCCTTTTATATTTTAAAGTAGAAGATCAAGCTTCAGAAGATTCTATAAGTATTGCACCTACTACTGCGCCACCGAGTACCTCCTCTTCTATGTCAAGCCTGGTTTCTCTATCAGCATCTTCATCGCTTGAGTCATTGGCAAGTGAGATTAGTGAAGATTCAGCTTTGGTTTATACAGATGAACAGATTGCACAAATAGTGGAGGTGCAAGGAGATGAAATTGTTCTAGAAGCGCAAGAGCGGCATCCTGGTGTAATTGTTATGGGTGAAGAGTCGATTACTCAAGCTTCTGATAGCTCTGTCGTTCATGCCTTAGCCGATCATGTTTATGTGCTTGATGGTTCTGTTGTTAATGCAGGAACAATGGGCTCTATGGTGGGAGGTTCTGTTGTTTTCTCAGGTGTTCCAAGGGATGATGGTAAGGATTTAAAAGTGCATGCACAATCAGTGACAATTAACAGTGAAATCAGTGCAAATGGTTTCATAGGAGGACGAGTTGCTATACTAGCTGATGAGGTAGAGTTAGGTGGTAGCTCTTTGATTAATGTTTCGGGAGCGATGCAGGGAGGCGCAGTTAAAATTGCAAGTAATACTTTTGGCATGAGCAGCCAAAGTAGTATTCGTGCTAAAGCAACAGATGTTGAACTTAGTCAAAAAAGTTTATCATACGGCGGTGGCCATGTAGCAATATCAGGCATCGAAAATATAAATATCCAAGGGAATATAGATGTAACTGCTTTGGCGCCTGAGCTTAGCGGACGCATTATGCTTTTTACAGGTCAACATGTTACTATTGTAGGTATAAATGATCCAGATGTAGGTGTTGGTTTTCGTGCCAGTTGGTTATCTGAACATTTGGCAAGAAGTGCTGTAGGCATTGTTACAACTGAGGAATTTACATTAGAAAAAGATGTGACTGTTGATTTAGATGGTCATCAATTTTTTATCAAATCCAACGATCTTAGAGAAACTTTCTTAGCTAAGGGCAAAGGAAGGCAGGCAAAAAAAGAATATATAAGAAAAGATTTTCGTAAACACTTTCGAAATCGTAATGTCTTGCTAACTCAAGAGACAGCTTCAGACTTCTTAAAAATATATTTTTGGGATACCATGTTTATGGACAAAGCTGTGCCAGCAGTCAGAGCTTTATTTGATGATTCATACCAAAATTTTTCAACAGCTTGGCAAGCAAATTTATCATTAAAAGAGCCTAAGAAAGAAGACGCTACACCATTACGATTTATGGATATGTCTTGGGAAGATGCCCGTCCACAATTACTAGAATATATTCAAGTGTCTAAGCAAGAGAAAACTCCAAAGCGTTTGACAAGTCATCGAGCCTTACAATCAAAAGATAAAGCAGGCATTCGACACGCTTCACGCTCAATAGGTGCTACTGAGCGTGTGCCTGCATCACCTAGAAAAATTAAGAAATTTTCAGTAGAAGAAGCGCAAGAAAGGGCGAAAGAACGGATGAGAGCGAGGAGTAGAGGAAAAACAAAAGTAGTGAAAGGGCGAAGTGCAAGTGCGCCACGCGAGAGCCCTGTTCGCAAGGGAGTTCTAAGAAAAAAAACTACAGGCGTTAGAAAAATCCCAGGTTCCAGCAAGCCAGTATTCGTTAAGCGCAAGCCTAAGACAAGTGATGTCGTGACACTTTTGGCAGAAGATGATGCTTCTTTGTATGATCAACATAGACAAAGGCTAGAGAGCCTCAAAAGACAAGAGTCTTCAGAGGGCTCGAGCTCTTCGGGTTCTGAAGAAGATTTCTTAGACCAAGCTATGGATCGTGCTAGAGTTTCTTTGAAAGGCTTTATAAGTGCTGATCAGCTGCAAGAAATGTTAACCAAAGGCCCCAAGGAGTGGGGTAAGATTGAGCAAGAGGTTCTTTCTAAATATGGCAGCGCTCACTCTGAATATCAAACAGATGAAGAAGTTTTGGAAACGGTTGAGCGACATCTTCACACAACTACTCACAGCACTTTAAATCCTGAAGAATTGCAAGCAGGTTTAGGTAAAGGGGCGGAAGGATGGGATGATTGGGAACAACAAATACTTAGAGAGCACGATCGACAGCAAGAGAGGGATATGCATGAATATTTGTACGATAAAGTGCGTAGATTACGTCGAGAAGAAAATATTAGTCTTGGGTTTTCTCCCAAAGAAATGAACGCTTTAAAGACTTTTAAGAAAGCGGGGATTAAAGGTGTTCCTGGCAGAGGTCAAGATCCAGAACAGTTTGAAGCAAGAGTACAGGCATTGTTAAAAGAGCAAGAAAGTTTGGCTATGGAGCGCTATCTAAAGAGCCAAGAGAAGCGTATCTATGGTAGCATGGTACAACAGACAAGTGTTCCTCTTCATATGCCATTGATTATAGCAAATGAGCCTTCTCAAGAAGTTGTTGCGCGTGATTTGCCTGTGGAGATATCACATGTTGCAGAATCGGTCGATTTATCAAGACATGCTGTGACATCCCGCTCAGAGAGCAGAAGTTCTTCATACAGCCCTATATACGATAAATATCTTAAAAGTTTACAAGAAGAAACAGATCGCCTGAGAGCACTCAATGAATTAAGGGATGGAAATATCGCAGCACTTCAAAAATGGCTTGCGCAACATAAAGAAATGGATGCACTTAAACGTGCTAAATGGGAAGAAGAAATTGAAAGGCTTAGAGCTCTTGGCAAAAAAATGCGGGAAGGTCGTGGAACAGTTAGTGATAACATTGAATTGCAGTCAGTGAACTTAATAAAGTTTTTAGTTGCTGAAAGTGAGCCTTCTCAAGAAGTTGTTGCGCGTGATTTGCCTGTGGAGATATCACATGTTGCAGAATCGGTCGATGTGAGATCTTTGGGAATTGTCGATTATAATGAAAAAAGCGAACCATTTGGTGAGCTTGGAGCTAGATTAAAAATAGCAAAAAAACTATTCAAAGGTCGAAGAGCTGTCACTGAAGATCTGTACGATATAATACGAGGCTTAGAAGAAAGAGAAGTAGAGGTTAGCAAGCCAGAGGTGCTTGAACATAATGCATCAACAGAAGTAGTTTTACCTGGCTTGCAAGTTGTAAATTCTATGCAACGTGAGCCGCTAGATTTCAATACAAATTTGGTTGTTCGTTCTGTTCAAGCATCTATGCAAACTGCTTCACCAAGCTTTCAAGTTATGCAAGACATCGTCAAAGATCAAGTGGCTCTTAGCCTTCCAAAATTAGTGTCTAGCTCTGTGCAGACCACAGAAGTTAGAGACGGTTTTGTGCAATTGGTTCGTCGAGGAGCTGATCAAACGTATGCTTGGGAAAGCATTGTTGGTAATAAAGAGATGCTTGCTTCTAGTGGTGTAGAAGATGATTGGGATCCAAATTTACTAGAGAAGAGTGGTGGCTTAGACCTGGAGGAGGCATTAGAACAAGAAGATTTTAGCTTGTATATTAGTAATAATCATTCTCAATTGCAAAGTGATATTTTAAATGGAGTGTTATCTGGTGATATATCTGAGTATGAATCTAGAGAAGCTACGTTGTTAGATATTTATGGCCAAGGCCGCGTGGCACCTGGGTCAGTAGGTCTTCACCAATTGGCAGTGGCTTCCAGCCCGTCTAATGTAGAATTATTGCCACAGGTTTCAG
>CAYGTQ010000006.1:0-20364 GCA_964352915.1 uncultured Legionellales bacterium | reverse complement strand
GCATGGTGAACTCGGTAAAACAAGCTGTCGGTATCAATCGTTTTACAGTTCATGCGTATCCTCAGTCAGTAAAAGTCGTTGGTCCTGTTTACCCTCCTGCCGCTCTTATAGGTGCCCCAGTGCATGGGCTGCCTTTACCTGCAGGATTGCCATTAGCAGCAGCACTTCCATGGCCTTTGCCAATTCCAGCTTTACCAGTGGTTAGATTACTGTTAGTGCCTAAAATAGAGAAATCAACATCTAGGTCACTGAGTGAATTTAAGGATACTATGTTAAAAGAGCGTAGTTTCGACCTTTCTGGAGTTGGCCCTAATTCAAAGGTTTCCTTCAATTTAACAAAATCTACAGCAAATATGCATCAGCAAGCGTTACTAGGGCCAGAATTTATGGTTGGAGATGAGGCAGTTGTTTCTACAGACTCGATAAAATTGAGTTTTAATAAGTCTGTTTTGTTTAATAAATCATCACAACTGAAGCTTCCTCCAGATAGCATGGCCTTACACTTAGAAAAAAACACAAGCACTCTGATGGCATCTCCAGCTGCTTGAGCAGTTTGGTAAAGTTCACACTTCAGAGCTATATTTAATTAGAGTTGATTGTAGGTGTTGAATGATAAATCCTATCACTGTAGGAACAATAATTGCGCTAGGCTGTGGGGTGGTAGATTTGTACGCAAATACTGCGCCGCCGGTAGAGCACATAGACCCCAGCCGCGCAGGCAAAGTGGTGCGTGAGAGCATGCCTGCGCGTGCACAATTACCTACCAGTGTTAAAGTTAAAGAACGCACAAGAAATATATCACAAGCCAAGAACTCAAGAGATTTAAGGTTCAAATTTAAAGAGCTCATTATTGAAGGTGTGACAGCCTTTAATGTAAGTCAATTAGAAAAAAAATACAGTGCAGCTATTGGTGAAGAAATATCACTCAACGAGCTCTATCAAATAGCTCGACATATCACGCAATACTATCGTGATAATGGGTACATTCTATCACAGGTCGTTATTCCTCCTCAGAAAATCAAAGATGGGGTTGTTAGAGTTAAAGTCATAGAAGGATTTGTGGATGAAATTACCATCACAGCAGATGACCTCAACAGTCAAACACGTGCTTTGCTTCAAGATTATGCTTATCATGTTTCCAAGAAACGTCCACTGCATATAGATATACTGGAGCGTTACGCGCTGCTATCAGACGACATTCCGGGCCTTGCTGCTAAAACTTACGTACAGCCTTCAAAACATACTTTGGGCGCAGCTGATTTGTCTATGGCTGTTGAGGTTAAAAAATATGAAGGTGTTGCGACCATTGATAATCGTATGGGTAGGCGTTACGGTAGCAGTGCAACCACAATAGCAGGTTATGTTAATAACCTTATGGGAGGCAGCCGAACGGGACTGCTCTATAAAACATCTACATTTAATAATTATTTAAATGTCTATAACTTTACTCATACAGAGCATATTGGTAATGAAGGACTAAAATTGAGCTTGGTAGCTCAATATGTAAAAAATAATCCGTTTGTTCGTTCAGATGGGTTTGATTTAGATGTAAGTAGTCATAGCACATTAGTTGCCGCTAACTTAATTTATCCATGGATCCGATCGCGTCAAAAAACATTAACTTTGCAAGGTGGTATCGAAGTACAGCGCTCATACTCTGAGCATAGAATACTAGGCACTGTTATTAGAAAAACCGATGATCGTTTGCGCACAGCTCAGTTAGGACTAACTTTAGAGTATCTAGATCGTTTTAGAGGCAGTAATTTATTTTCATTTGAAATTTCTAAAGGCTTCAAAGCATTTGGGGCTACCAACAACTCGAGCCTTGAGAAATCACGAGCTGGAGGGCGTGCAGATTTCGCAAAAATCGATGTAGATTTTTCCAGAATGCAATTTTTATCTAAAAACTTTTCATTAATGTTAGCTCTAGAAGGCCAATATGCTTTTCATGAACTGTTATCACCGGAAGAATTTGGTATAGGTGGTGCTCAACTGGGTCGAGGCTATAATGGTTCAGAAATTGTGGGTGATCATGGTTTGGCATCAAAATTAGAACTACGTTTTAGCCAAAGCCCCTATAATTTTATAATTAACAGCTACCAATGTTATGCTTTCCTTGATAGTGGGATGGTGTGGAATATCAATCGTGATACTCAAACCGCTCGAGAAAGTTTGGTATCAGCAGGGCTAGGAGTTCGTCTGAATTTCAAACGTCATATTGCAGGCAATGTTGAGCTAGCTAAGCCAGTTAGTAGAATGGTATCAAGTCGTGCAAATAAACATCCTCGTTTATTCTTTTCTATAACAGCTTGGGCTTAAAAAGCACGCCTATGAGCACAAACAGTTCGTTTTTATTGAAAACATGTGTATAATAAAAACACATTAATTAGTTAATTAATCGACCAAAGACAAATAAAATTGTACATAGCGTGTCTTTATTATGGGATGATGGTAGGATGATCATGCTAAGGAGGCGCTATGTCAAAATTCAAATTACATTGGAAAATTCTTATTAGTATCAGCTTGGCCTGTGTGGCAGGCATGTTGTCAGGTACCGATGCAGAGCTTTTTGGTTTTCGTTATTATTATGCCTATGAATTCGTAGGTACGCTATTTTTAAATGCATTAAAGATGATAATCGTCCCATTGATCACTTCTTCCATTATTTGTGGTATGACTGGTATAGCAGACTCTCATGCTTTAGGCCGACTTGGGTTTAAAACAATTTTTTATTATATTGCTACAAGCTTGATTGCAATCTTAACAGGTTTGTTGATGGTAAATTTGATTATGCCAGGCATTATAGATGGCGTACCAGTCGGCCAAACGTTAGGGTTTGTTGTGGACAAAGAATATTTACAGCAAAATGTGGCTAATCACGGTATTCATGATGTCGTTAATATTTTTCAGCGTATGATTCCAGCGAACATAGTTGAGGCAGCGGCTGCGGGCAATATGTTAGGGCTCATTTTCTTTAGTGTACTATTCGGCTCTTTCATGACACATATTGATAGTGAATACAGCGCTGCATTGAAAAAAATATGGCAAGGTATTTTTGATACCATGATGCTCATTACTATTTGGGTGATGAAGCATGTCGCGCCTGTTGGTGTGTTTGGTTTGGTTGCTAAAACCATTGCTGAAACAGGCTTTGGCGGCTTTAGACCTATTTTGTCATTTTTTATAGCGACGATGCTGGCATTGATGATGCATGTTGGGGTTATTATGCCGTTGATGCTAAAAATATTTGCCGGAGTTAGCCCAGTGCGTCACTTCAAAGCGATGATGCCTGCGTTGTTAACCGCGTTTTCAACGTCATCATCTGCTGCTACCTTACCGTTGACTATGGAGTGTGTTGAAGAAAATGCTAATGTCTCTAACCAAATATCGAGTTTTGTATTACCTTTAGGTTCTACCATCAATATGGATGGTACAGCACTGTATGAATGTGTAGCTGCTATGTTTATTGCTCAAGCTTATGGTGTCGAATTGTCATTTGGCATGCAATTTACCGTGGTGCTCATGGCTCTTTTGACTTCAATAGGTGTGGCAGGCGTGCCTGCAGCCAGTTTAATTGCTATTGTTATCATTTTAGGGGCTATTGGACTTCCTGCAGAAGCTATAGGGTTGGTTATGGTGACAGATAGATTTTTAGACATGTTCAGAACAGCTGCGAATATTTTTGGTGATTCTTGTGGTGCTGTTATAATTGCTAGCTCTGAAGGCGAAACCAATCTTTTACCGGAACGTAAATTTGAAGAGCGCTAGAGGTGCAGAGAAAGTGGTTTGGCTAATTTGACCAGCCAAGGCAAGCTTAGTCCTTGGGCAAAGGTGGAAAATAATACTACGCTGTAAGTCATTGTTAAGATCAGCTCTCTTTGTTCACCGTGCGGCAATGAAAGAGCTAATGCTACAGCTAAGCCACCTCGTAGCCCAGACCAAATAATAATTTTAGTCATATGCTTGGGATAGGGCTTAAACCGCTTGAAGAGTTCGATGGGTATCCCAACACACAAAACCCTTGAAAATAACACAATGATGATAGCTAAAACGGCAATACTCCAATTGAGATGTTTATGTGAGATGACCAATATTTCAAGACCAATTAAGAAAAATAAGATAGAATTTAGTAATTCATCAATGATTTCCCAGAAATTTTTTAAATTAGTAAATGAGCATGTGTGATGTGATTCAGAAGGGTGCATGGCGCTACCTATAATGATGCCTGTAATTACCATGGATAAAGGTCCTGATAGTTGTAGATATTCAGCAAAAGCATAGCCACCAGCGGCAATGGCCAGTGTCAGTAATACTTCAGATTTAAAATGTTTAAGCGGTAAAATTAGCTGGCGTCCTAAAAGCCCCAGAATTATGCCGTAAATACTGCCGCCTATAATTTGTCGGGTCATAATGGTGATGATTTGTTCGGCTGTTATCTCTATTTGGGATACAGCAATGTGATAACATGTAATGAAAAAGACAATAGAAAAAGCGTCATTAAATAAAGATTCTCCTGATATAACGATTTGCATTTGGCGTGGAGCGTTGATCTTAGAAAATATAGATAGCACAGCCATGGGATCGGTGGGCGCTATGAGTGACCCAAACAACAAACAATAAATAAAATCGAGTTTCAGGCCAAGAAGATTACTTGTGTAATATAGCAATACCCCAATCAAACAAATGTTACCAATTACACTTAACGTGGATGTTGTAATGATCTCCCACTTGCACTCTTCTAAGTCTTTAATATTAAAATTAATTGCACCAGCAAATAGGAGAAAGCTTAAAAATCCGTCCATAAGCAACTGATGAAAATCAAAGTTTAAAAGTGAGCTGTAAACCACGTCGTAGATAAATTCGTATCCATAGTAATTGATAACTTGAATGATGATTGAAATAGCCAGCGAACCGGCCATGACAACAATGGTGGTTGGCAACTGAATGAAACGATTATTCAGATAGGCTAATATACCAATAAAGCTCAGGGTAATAACGGCGAAGTCGTAATAGCTCATGTATAGATGTCATAGTTGGACAATAAAGTAAGTATATGTCAGAAAGAAGCAAATGGTGAAGTTAATTAAGTTCTACCGATTGCAAGCGATCATATTGAAATAACCAGCGCGCCAAGTTATCTAGGTAGACAGAATCAGGTATGTTTTCATTAGCTTGGCGCCCTATGACCTCAACTGTAAAGGTTTTAGGTAAAACAGTCTGCAGGCTAGTACTTTGATAACCGATATAAGGTTGATTAGAAATAGCAATAACGCTTCCAGGAGATGGGTTGTTGGCAAGCCATGCTAAAGCAGTTGATGCAGTATTAGGCCGTTTGCCTTGAATCATAGGTGCTTCTACAATGAGCCAAGGGATTTGCCTGAAGGCTGCTGGCAGTGGTGTCCATTCCAGCAAATAACGAATAGCATCTGCTTCTGTCTTAATGTCTTGTATATTACCTCCGAGCTTAGGGATTCGATCAAATTCTTGATCATTAAGTGAGCGCATACCTGTTAACACAACAAATTGATCAAATGCAAGGCCATTTTGGCATTGCTCTAATAAGAATTGTAGTCGTAGTTGCATGCGGTCAACACTGGCTCCCATGAGCACAGCATAATTGTAGTGCTTTTGAGTCGGCAAACAGGCTTGAGTCATGCCTAAGTCGGTAAAAAGTGATTGTAGGGATTTGGTTGTTGTCTTCTCCAGATCCCAACGCTCCTGATTGGGTTGTCGTAACCAGAGCTTTTGAGTTTTCTGAATAATAATAGGTAGCTTCAGACTATTAATATGATGTCTTTCCAATAAAGTAGTTAAAGCACCAGTAGGACGATGGTTTTCAAGTAGTACCTTTGAATTGTTGATGAATTGTGTATTATTGGCAAAGCAAGCAACGTTAAATAGCAACGCCAACGTAACGTAGCCCAACAGATAAATTTGGCTTATCATAGTTCTCTTCTATGTCAGTTCCAGATTTACTATAATAGCATACTCTTCACAACACAATAACATTGCATAGTGATTCACATCTGATCTGACAGGAACAAGCTTGATCGTAGATCTGATTTTGCGTTATTGTTCTTTTTGGAGCTTATCACACTGTAGAAGAATATCTCCTGAATGGTTATCGAATATGAACGCATTGGTAGCATCTTGTTCATCTTCAAATAAATCTAAAATTTTGCAAGTCAATGAGCGAATGTTGTTGCTGTGCCCGCTGTATACAACTTTTTGCTCAACTAGTAATTTTGCAGTGTATCGGTTGTAGCTTTGCTCCATTATAAACATCCTTATCGTTATTTTCATTTGGTTCAATGTTGTCACAATGTTCACATCCTTGTGAAAAGAAAACCTTGGGGGCCATGATTTGCATTGTGACAAACATTGAGAACATAGTTGTAATACAGATAGGGGTCGGTGTGGTATAAGAGATTGTCCATTGTTACTGTGAGTCTTTTGCGTTATTCAACAAAAACAACGCAATGAGAGAGCGATTAGTTTTTTTTTCATGCTTATAGAGCTAAAAATAGCTAATATTTCAGCTCTATTGTCTTGAAATAAAAAGATTTTTACAGCCAAAAACAGATTAAATAGCGCTGTGTAGGCTATCTAATCTGATATGCTTGACCTTACGGGGTGCTGGGTTAATTATAAAATACTGTAGTATTTGACAAATGGTTGATTCCAACTGATTAATTTGCAATTCAGAGGGTTGCGGTGTGCCTAATTGCTCCAATATTTCAATGGCAGCTAAATTAATACGCTGCTCTTGATGTAAATCAGATTGCGCTGAAAACTTTAAGGTTGTTGCTTTAGTGATCAGATGATTGTCGCACATTTCCTTGCTTAAAGTTTTCTCTGCTCCCTTAAAATTTTCCACATTACTACCATCATGATTGCTAAGATCTGGAACTGTGGTGTGTAGACTATAATTCATGTTTAAGCTCTCCGTGCTTATAGCGCTTTGCATGTTAAGCGCATTCTTTTTTTTTTGTTTGGGAGACAATGATATCAAAAATTAAAATGAATGAAAGAGGTAATACAAATGAATTTTATTTTTTTATAAGTAAAAAATAAAATAATCATCAATGTGGTAAATGTTTCTTTATACTAATCAAATAAAGGTAGTTAAAAATTAAGCCTGTAAATACCAAAATTAATAAGCCATGAGTGAACCACTGATTTTTTTGGATGAGTAAACTTATCGTGATAATGCCATCAAATACCATGCTTAGTATCAATCCGATCCAAAGCATACAGTATGTTGATTGCTTAGCTGTGTTCATTAAGCTTTCGTAGTATGTTAATTTAGCCGGGCTAATAGGTAAATCGCGCGTGTAATGGTAAATAACACAAATATAGGTTGCTAATGAAATAAGGCAAATGAAAGTTAACCATTTAGGGTGAATAAAAATAACAACTAGTATCGAGCACAACAAGGAAAATAATACATGGAGATAAATAAATTGGCACAGCGTGTCTTTAAGTTCGGGGGTTGGTAGTTCAACGCCGTGTCCTATAATACCCCAACGAAAAAAAATTAAAGTGCCGCTAGATAATTCTTTGAATAAACTATAAGTATATTGCTTTAAATATTTTTTCATGTCAATGTTTTATGCAAAGAATACGCTAGCAGTTACTAGGCCGGTTATAGATTTTTGATTGGTTCCACCAGATGATGTGCTATAGTCTTTATCCCATACCATATGTAGTCCTGTCCATAAATTTTTCCAAGGTGTCAGAATCCAGTATGCATGTAGGCGGTACTTTGGTAACCCGCCAGGCCCGACCAGTCTTGCGCGAAAGGATTGATGCCCGCTTAGTCCTAATTTGGCATCAATGCCTTGGATGGTGTGTTGATAGTCCGTTGTGATACTGAGCGCAGATGGCCTGTCAAAAGTAGTGCTGGTGACATCAAAATTCTTCAGTGCACTGGAATACTGTATTACATAAGACCATGCTCCCAGGATATTTTTAAGGGTGAGCGTGGCACCGGACGCATGGTGGTCAAATCCTTTCTCAGTGCCAGCGCCACTTCGCTGGTAAGCAATATAATTGACAGCTGTCGGCATGTCATAGATCCAATCAGCTATGATCTGCCACGCGCCTATATTTTGGGTGTTCACTTGGTATCTTAAACGCAAACCTCCGTTAGAGAGGTTGTTTTTTGTATTGGAGCCACGAAAAATATAGCCTGCAGCGGATATACTTTCATTACTGTAACCAATCTCAGCAGTCAATGCTTGGCTTTGAGAGAGCAATTGCGTGAACGTAGCAGGAACCATGTGGCGCTGGTATTGCCCATAAGGTAAATACGTGACCCCAGCATTCATATACCAAGGTTGTGTCTTGTGACCAAAGTGTAACACCGCCTCATCAATAGGCCTTGGGTTTTTGCGAAACCGCCCCTCGTCATTTTGAGCCCCGTACCCACATGTTCCAGAGAAAGCCAAACTGAAAAATCCCTTTAGCCATGGGTTTGCTCTAGTTTCAATAAATATATTGGTTCTAGGGTGACAAAATGTAGAAAAAATCTTCTTATTGTCAAATCGACTACCTCCCTGATCAAAATTGCTGACTATGGTTTCAAATAAAATAAGGCCACCTAATCGTATATGATCGTTGGTATTTATGTGCGTGGCTGCACGCTCGTGGGCTGTATTACGAAGCAGCATAGAGCTGGCTGCACCCAAGTAAGTATGCTGAATTAAAAGTACAAAGATGATCAGATAATATTTTTGGCGGAGCATATAAATCCGTTTGCAAAAGTTCTACCCAAACGGATACTATCGTGAACCTGCCGTGGAAATCAATGTATTGTGTTAGGTATTTCAATTGAAAAAACATCTCAACCGAGATAGGCTTGCGATCTGTTATGAAGAATGGAGACTTTTACCTATGTTACCAAAAGATAATAAGTATGGCTCAGTAAGTGAGTTTGCACGTTTGCTGGAGCCTCATGTAGGCAATCATAAAGGAGAATTGTCTCTTATTAAATTACCACCTCAAACGATGAATATATGGCATCAATTGGTTAATCGCTGGATCGGACATTTAAGAAGTCACACCAAAAACCAATACAAGATGAGATGGATCTAAGCCAACAGTTGGTGCGGGTAGTTAGGTACCTCAGGCAAAAATACTTCTGTTATTAAAAGGGGTCCATGGGTCAGATTAATCTTGAAGTTGCGAGCCCATAAAGGGTCTTGATACGTCGATAAGATTGGTATAAATTCTTGAGAGCAATTTTCATCCATTTTTTTTGACAATGACGCTATTTGTAAAGGTCCACGTGTAAAATTTTGGCGGTAAATAAATTGTTCACCAATAGGTTGATTGCCTAAAGCCTCAAATTCTTCCTGGTAATGTTGATAAGTTGCTGAAGGAATAATGGTGCGTGCATAGCACCAGGCACTCTGATCACCGCAGAGCATACTGCATCGGACGAGGGCTTGATCGGTATAGGGGATATTTAATCTGAAGCATTCATACTGGCTTGGTGTATCAAATTGCTGACTTACCACATCAATATTGAATTGTTGACATTGTTGCTTAAATGCTTGACTTAACCCTGATCGATGAGTGAGCCAGCTCTGATATTTTGGCGGACAGGGTATTGTATATAATTGCTGTTCACTAACCCATATGGATTGTGAGGCTGTTACGTTAACCATGGATTGCCTGTGCCGCGCACAAAATATTTTCTTTAAGATGTTTTGGGTTGATGGTCCCTACAATAATGCTGTGCACCGCAGTATGGGATAGCACAAAATTCATACTCTGTTGTATGGGGTTGTCACCAGTAATTTTATGAAGATGTCCACTGGCTAAAGCTTTTTTAACAAGAATGCCTTTTTTAAGGTTAGCAGCATCGTCCAAGGCAGGTTTAAGTTCATCATTAACAGGGCTATATTCCAGCATGGCGACATCTGCATATTGATTAGTCAAAAAAGCCCCTTTGAGAGTTTTGCAAGACATGCCAAAGTAGCAGATATCTCCTCTGTCTTTAAGGTAATGTAAAGTTGAGAATACTTCATATTTTTCAATAATTTCTTCATCGTGACCATCAGAGTGGATGAGCAGGATATCAATGTAATCGGTTTTTAGGTGCTTCAGACTCTGATGCACACTTTTAATGATGGATGCTTGATCGAATGCGTAAGTTGATTGGTTGTCAATAAAATGTTCTCCTGCTTTACTGACAATAACCCAATCTTGGCGTGAGTTAGGAAGATTAGAGGCAATGCGTTGTTCGCTGTTGCCGTAAGCCGGTGCCGTATCCAAAAGATTGATGCCCCAATCATAGGATTGGGCGAGTAATTTTTTCATCTCTTTGTCTGTAGGGATGTTAAAGTTTTCTGGATATTTCACCTTCTGATTGCGTCCAAATTTGACTGTCCCAAGCCCAATGGGTGAAATTTGTAGGTGAGTGCTTCCTAACACTCTGTATTGATTTTCAAAGTGGTTCATTTATATATCGTCCCACGGTGGTGCAGCTATGCAAGGTTTGCCTAAAGGTTGTAATGCTTCATGAAAGCTTTTTTGTGTAGAGGGTGATATCACCGAGGTGATCTGTTCTACAATGCTTTGTGCTAGCTCAGGAGCGAGTGTTAATTTAGTTGGCCAAGCCGTCAAGATATTATGGTGCGCAGCCAAAGAGAAAGAGCTTGGACGCGTACCAGTTGGATTCATAAGCTCTGCACGATCGACTCGCAGGGTATGCCAACGCATGTGATCGCAGTTAACCCAAGGTAAAGTCTCGGATAATTCAAACTTCAGAGCGCTTATTTGCTCATCTTGATTTCGATTAACTCCAGTTTCAGCAATCCGGCCGCCAATATACCAAACAGGATGCGCGCCATAATGTGTGGTAATGCTGATTCTTGGTGTACTGTGATGGTCAATACAGTGACCGTAGAGCCTTGCTGGCGCGGGGTAACCCCAAATCATATGCAAAGGTCGAAGCTGCATTTTCGGGATGAAAGGTAATAAGGATTTGAAATCATGATTGCCAGCCCCAGCTGCTAAAACATAAAATTTGCTTTTGACTTCTAATTTTTCATGAAAGATATTAATAGTTATTTTTTCTAATTGGTCATTGCCTATAGTTAGATGATACCTCTCAGGAGGTAATAGAAAGATGCTGTCCATATGTTGCTGGGACAGTGTTTTTACCAAAGAAGGTACGTCTAGCACAATTTCTTCAGCTTGAAACAAATTTCCTTTGAATTGTAAATGGTTAAAAAATGTTGGGTAATTGTTGCGCTCAATATTTACACAGTCGCTTTGTAAAAGTTTTTTTGAGACGAAATGAGAAAACTTAGAAAGCCAATGTTGAGTTGACCATAAGTAGTAATGTTCAGATAAACATTGGGTAGATTGAAGATCGACAGAACCGCTACCGTGCAGACAATCACGCCACCAAGCTGGCATGACTGAAACGGATTGTGCTGAATGGCTCATCTCACCGGTAAGTGCATATTTTATGCCTCCATGAATAATACCTTGGGATAAAATAGTTTGGCCACTTGATAGGCTATTTTTTTCAAATAAGATTACCTGATAACCTTGAGCTTTTAATAAATGAAGAGTTAATAAACCCGAAATGCCTCCTCCAAAGATTACAACATCAGGCTTTAAAGTCTGGAAATTCATAGGGTTTGCTGCCTGTTTGACGTTGTACAAAGCAAAGACTCGTAAGTCTCAATTTCTTTTTCTAAAATGGATGTGCATTTATCAAAAAAATCATGGCTACTTAGTCTTTTCATTTGTGAGAAGAGCCCAGTAATCATGGTTTTTGGGAGCTTAACCTTCATTTTAGAAAAAATATTCTTATTATTTTTTATCAGTTTAATATATTCCAGACCTGAATAGAGTATAAATCGTATAAAGAAGTCAAATGATTCATCATTTGACTGAATCATTTGATAATATTGT
This sequence comes from uncultured Legionellales bacterium, assembly GCA_964352915.1. Taxonomy (GTDB): domain Bacteria; phylum Pseudomonadota; class Gammaproteobacteria; order PIVX01; family PIVX01; genus CAYGTQ01. The sequence goes on along the minus strand of CAYGTQ010000006.1, from coordinate 8,430 downwards.
AAAGCGTGTCCGGCATCATTGGTTAATGTATCATGACAAAGAAAATTTAACACATCTATCGGGTTTTCATAGCGATTGATCAGATTTTTGGGCCAATATGAACCATGTAGTCTTTCTTTATCTTCAATATAATCACGTAAAATATTAAGTTTCTGCAAAAACCGTCCAAAACCCATGGCATGACTGTGGATTTCACTAATTTTATCGGGCTTCTCTTTATGTTGATGACTCACGAGATCAGTGAGATAAATACCTACAGTGCCCGCAACAAAATAACAATAGTCATTTAAATCTTCTAATGTCTGTATCGGTTGCTCTAGATATTTGATCATGCCTGATGCCATGGTTTGTGTCCATTTTAAGCCAATGGATTTCTCAAATTCAGGCATGTGATTAAAAAGGTGTATGGTTTCAGCATAATTTTTAAAAACAAAAGCTTCTTCATCAGGTGTCTGGCTTAACATGATGTGCCGAGCCCTAGCGCTAACGCAGCCTTCTGCCAGTGCTTCGCAAATTGCGTGAATCAATTCTTTTTTTTTCCGAACACTAAGGTTTTTATGATCTTCTACAGTATCAATAGTTTTGTTTAAATTATACTGCACCATAATGGGGATTTTTAAATGAGGTGAAAGCTGTATGATGGGGATCGCAAAACTACGGGATTGTCGCCGTAGAGTTTCAGCGTTGATCTCAATTAAATGCAGTGGTGGGGACTCTTTGACCATAGACTGCACAGTATATCATTGAGGTAGGTGTGGTTGCAAAAAGGTTTATGAGATGAACTTGCTTGCTCAGCAGTGCATTAATTGGACTTACCATCTGCCTTATTTGAACTTTTATTGTACATTAAGGGCAATTCTATTGAGTAATATGTTTAAGAAAATAAATATGCTCACTTCAGACCAGAAGATAGCTCTTCCCCCAAAATCCGCCACGTAATAAAAAGGTATTTCGGTACTATAATTACGTAGAGGCGCTTTTTTATAGAGCACATACAATCTTATTGATAGTGATACTATGAATATTACACAACACTTTGATTTTTTATTAGTATTCTTACAACTCACCTCAGCACTGTTACTTTTTGTGCTTGGAACATTGTTCCTGTTAATTCTTGTTGTCTATATTTCAGATAAAAGACAAACTGAAAAAGCTATTCTGCGGAATTATCCTGTCATAGGACACTTTCGCTACTGGTTTGAGCATTTGGGTGAATTTTTCAGGCAATATTTTTTTGCTATGGATCGTGAAGAACTGCCCTTTAACCGATCAGAGCGCTCTTGGGCTTACCGTGCAGCAAAAAATGTAGATAATACCACAGCATTTGGCTCTACACGTAATTTAGCACCAACGGGTACAGTTATATTTGTCAATTGTCCTTTCCCAACATTAACTGAGGATGCAGTGGAGCCTAATGAAGTGACTATTGGCCCATATTGCCATAACCCCTATACGACCCGATCGTTATTTAATATTTCTGGTATGAGTTATGGCGCAATTTCTAAGCCAGCCGTATTAGCCTTATCGAATGGTGCACGAATGGCAAATTGCTGGATGAATACAGGTGAAGGTGGTTTATCACCCTATCACTTAGAAGGAGGTGCAGATATTGTTTTTCAAATTGGCACAGCTAAATATGGTGTATCAGATCAATCAGGAGATTTATCTGATGAAAAACTAATAGAAATCTCGGGCCATAAGCAAGTACGCATGTTTGAGATTAAAATGAGCCAAGGTGCTAAGCCTGGTAAAGGTGGCATCTTGCCTGGAGACAAAGTTACTGCTGAAATTGCAAGGATCCGTGGTATCAAAATGGGAACTGACTCGATTAGCCCTAATGGGCATGTAGATATTAAAAGCGTTGGCGATTTGTTGGATCTTATTGATAGGATACGTCAAGTTACCGGTAAGCCGGTTGGCTTTAAAGCTGTTATTGGTGCTTATGGTTGGTTAGATAAGTTATTTGAAGAAATACATCAACGTGGCATTAAATCAGCCCCAGATTTTATTACGATTGATAGCGCAGATGGAGGAACAGGAGCTGCGCCTAACTCTTTGATTGATTATATGGGCTTGCCACTAAAAGAAAGTTTGCCTCTAGTGACGGATAAACTTCACTTATATGGCTTGCGTGAGCGAGTTAAAGTTATCGCTTCAGGTAAACTGATAACCCCTGCAGGTGTGGCGTGGGCACTTTGTATGGGTGCAGATTTTGTTACTTCTGCACGTGGATTTATGTTTTCTCTCGGCTGCATTCAAGCATTACAGTGCAATAAAAACACTTGCCCCACTGGTATTACAACGCATGATTTAAAATTACAACAAGGGTTAGATCCTAAAGACAAAGCCAACCGAGTGACTCATTATGCTAAAAACATGCAATATGAAGTAGGTGTTATTGCACACTCATGTGGTGTGCAACACCCACGTTTGTTAAAACGTTTTCACGCCCGTATTGTCAGTGAAAATGGATTATCCATATCATTAAGTGAGTTGCATCCTGATCAAAAATCATTGGCGAAGTATACAAATATTTAGTTATAAAGATCTTGTATTTATTTCCAATGAATCACTGTCATTTTATGCATCAGTAAATCTTGCATGGTATGACCAATACCACCTACGCCATAGCCTGATTGGCGTCTTCCGGCAAAAGGCATCCAATCGCTACGAAATGCAGTATGATCGTTAATCATGACCGCGCTGGCATCCAGTTGTTTGCTCCATTTTATTGCATGATCGATGTTTTGAGTAAATATTGCTGCTTGAAATGCAAAAGGCAAACTGTTGGCTTGTTGGATAGCTTGTTGCACATCGTTATAGCCATATACACAAATTACTGGGCCAAAAATTTCATGGGTGGAAACCTTGGCATTGGTTGCTGGTTGAGTAAGAATGGTGGGTTGATAAATATTATGCTCATTTTTATAACCTCCTGCTAAGCAATTCGCGCCACCATCAATTGCTTCTGTCACCCATTGGTGAATTCTGTCAACTTCACGTGGAAGAATTAAAGGACCAACATTTGTTGTTGCTACACTTGGGTCACCAATTGTTAGCTCTAAAGTTTTCTCAGTGAGTACTTGAGATAATTCTTGTAATTTTGCATCAGGTACGAATATTCTCTGCACAGACACACATACTTGTCCGGCGTGGTAGAATCCACCTTTGATCAAGCTCGGGATTGCACGCGATATATCCGCATTTTCATCGATGATAACTGGTGCTACGCCACCATGCTCTAAAGCACAACGTACACCAGCAGCTAACTTAGAGCGTAGCATCCAACCTACTTTAGCGGATCCAATAAAACTAAAAAAATTGATTTCACGATGAGTCACCAACCACTCCGCCACGTTAACATCACAGACAATAGGCTGTACCCAACCATCAGGCAAGCCAGCTTTTTGTATCAATTGACAAAATTTCAGGCATGATAAAGGTGTAAGTTCAGATGGCTTGATGATAATTGGGCAGCCTGTAGCAATGGAGGGCACCACTTGGTGGACGATTAAATTCAATGGATGGTTAAAAGCACTGATAGCAACAACAATACCGATAGGCTCTTTCTGTGTAAACGCCACTCGTTGTTGTGTTGCTTCTGTTAGTTCCATGGGAATTTCTTGACCTTGTAATACAGACATAAGTTCGTGTGCAGCTAGTTCAACACCTGCAATTGCACGTATGACTTCTATTTTTGCATCAGTTAAGGGTTTTCCGCCTTCTTTGGCAATAGTCATCGCCAGTTCATCTTCTTCAAGACGCATTAGCTCCGCTAAACGGTGTAATACTTTTAAGCGTTGCTCATGCGTGAGCCAAAAAGCACGATCACGTAAGCGTTGTTGCGCCAGAGATATCATTTGTTCTGCATCTTGGTGTGATTGGATATCGATGTTTGCTAATACTTCACAGTTGTAAGGCGATGTAACTTCTAATGATCTTGTTTTTTTCATCGAATATGGACTCCCTGGTGGTATTGTCTACAATAAAGAGTACTACTATTTATTAATAACTATATCCTAATATTTCGGGGAGAGGAAATGAGCAATAACAATACGAAGAAATTTGATGATATCAAGGCTTCTGATTTATTCGTAAAAGCTCTAGAAAATGAAGGTGTTGAATATGTTTTTGCAATTCCTGGTGAAGAAAATTTAGATTTTCTTGAGTCGCTGCGTCATTCAAGCATTGAACTCATACTTACTCGTCATGAGCAAGGAGCTGGTTTTATGGCGGCAACTTATGGTCGATTAACTGGCAAGACAGGTGTGTGTATGTCAACCCTCGGGCCAGGTGCTACCAATTTTGTAACTTGTGCAGCTTATGCACAGCTCGGTGGGATGCCGATGATGATGATCACAGGCCAAAAACCAATTAAAACCAGCAAACAAGCTAAATTTCAAATATTGGATGTGGTGAGCATGATGCAACCCATTACCAAATTTACCCAACAAATTGTTGATGCTTGCACCATCCCTAGTTTGGTGCGTGAGGCATTTCGTTTAGCAGAAGAAGAACGACCAGGTCCGGTGCACTTGGAGCTCCCTGAAGATGTTGCTGCAGAGGTTGCTTCAGAAGCTTATTTGTTTACTAATCATCATACAAGACGCCCATATGCTAACACTGAAGCATTGGATCAGGCAGCAGACCTGATTGCGGAAAGTCGCCATCCATTAATCTTAATTGGTGCTGGTGCGAACCGTAAGATGGTGTGTGACAGCCTGTATCATTTTTTTGAAAAAATTGAAATTCCTTATTTTAATACACAAATGGGAAAAGGAGCGGTTGGTTACCCTACCACTTGTTTTATTGGCACTGCAGCTTTATCCAGTGGTGATTATTTGCATTGTGCTGTTGAGCATGCGGATCTAATCATCAATATAGGTCACGATATCATTGAGAAACCACCTTTTATTATGAAGTTTGGTGGAAAAAAAGTCATTCACATTAATTTTTCCAGTGCTGCTGTGGATAATGTGTATTTCCCACAATTGGAAGTGGTTGGTGATATCGCTCATTCAATTGATGAGATCCGAGAGCGGTTATTAAAAAAACAATTGAATCATGACATCAATTACTTTAAGCGTATTGGTGAAGAAGTTGTTAAAAACACCAACCGTGATAACAATGATCCTAGATTTCCTATGATCCCTCAACGTATTGTTGCCGATGTACGCAAAGCAATGCCTGAAGATGGTATTATTGCGCTGGATAATGGCATGTATAAAATATGGTTTGCTCGTAATTATCGTACTTACCAACCCAACACAGTGTTGCTAGATAATGCGCTAGCAACCATGGGCGCAGGCCTTCCTTCTGCTCTTATGGCCAGCCTTTTGTACCCGAAACGCAATGTGATGGCTATTTGCGGAGATGGTGGTTTTATGATGAACTCTCAGGAAGTAGAGACAGCGATTCGTTTGAAAACCAATTTGGTTGTGATGATATTAAATGATGCCTCTTATGGTATGATTCGCTGGAAGCAAGCACATGCTGGTTTTACTGATTTTGGCCTAACGTTTGGTAATCCTGACTTTGTTAAGTATGCAGATAGCTATGGTGCTGAAGGTCATCGCTTAAGCAAAGGTGATAATTTTGTTGATCTGATAAAAAGTTGTTTTAAACAAGGAGGCGTGCATTTGCTCGATGTTCCTGTGGACTATTCCGAGAATAAGAAAGTATTGCTTGACGAGCTTGATAACTTAGCTTGTATTATTTAAGTTAACAAACAAAACATTTAAGATAAATCAGCGCTAAAACTATTTTTAGTCGCAAGAGTCTATGCAGAAATGAATTCTTAAATTGTTAAAACAATTTTATGTAAAGCAATTTTGACAAATTATTTTTCAGTTGCACTTTATATATCGTTCAAGCATTGTTCCATTTGATCGTCATGATGATTAGAAGGTTTGCTTGTAAATGCATCAATTCTCTCTTGAAGAGCTCTAATCTGTTCTTGTGTTTTGCTATCTTTTCTTATGAAAAAACCACTAAAATCCAGATTTATTCACCTCTCAAATTAATATACCATACTTTTATTTTACTGGTTTTACAAATATTCTGGTTAATTGAATAATACGAAGTGAACCAATTTTATAAGGAACTTGTTGTCTAGTATCGATAACAGATTGGCTATAGTGAGTGATGACAAATTTCATTGTCGTATCAGGTATCTTTTGTTGTAGTTACTCAGTATGCTCTTGTTACAACTCCCTTAATTAGCATCATGAAGTAATTGTTTAATACAATCTACTGCAGTCGAGCCAAATCAATTTCCGTAATTAAAAGAGGTTTTAAACTGTTTTAGCCATGAAATTAAATCAGGTGGTAGATAAAAATAACTAGATTTCCACATATGTGAAATATTTTTATGAGAGTCTAAGTTAATTTTTTTTCAGATCTAACTCTCTAGCTTCTATATACACAGGAATGGTTGTATGCATTAGTTGTCTTAATTCTTCATCTATTGATGCTGTGCTTTTATTATTTAGTCTAATGTTTACAAAATTTATTTATAAAAAATTTGAAGAAGATCTTAAAAAACGAGCACGGTCATTTGTAAGATTACATTAAATTTTCTTCCACAGTTTTTTTGAAGTCTTTGGCATTTATTAAACTGTTCAAAAGATTTTCTGTACGTTCTAACCGTTGCCCTTTCAAATCTAGTCAACTTATTATTTTAAGTTAAGCGCTAGTATGCTCCCATATCCATCAATCCACGAGATTTCTAGGAATAGCTATATGTATTGCAGCATTTGGTAAAATCATAAGGCACAGAATACCATTGATAAACCACCCTCAAAGCTTAACACTTGATATGTACGTAAATTTCTTGTGTTTTTTTGACGCCTGTATTTAAACAAAAAACTGTTTGCTAAGCATTAATTTTATCATCATTATTCTTGTTATAAGATTGAGTTGGATTATAATATCGTAAATATATCTTATAAATAAGGTTTTTATTTTATGAAATTTTTAAAATTCATATCAGTTGCGTCCGTATTCTTTTTTATATTACTTGTTTTCACAATTAATTTGTGAGCGCCAATAGTATGTAATATGTTGGTAGATAACTTCAACAAGCCTCAAAAACATTGCAAGATTGATTTGCACAAAATTAAAGCAGATTTTTGGTCAGGAATGATTATTTTACATAATCTATCAATACAATATAATAACTTGCAAAACCGCATGGATTTCAAGGTTAATGTTAAGGAAGTTATTGTAGATTTTTCAATTTTAGAAATCTTAAATCATCGCCGGTTAAAAAATATTAAGCTAAATTATTTGTCTGGCAGGATAAATCACAAAAAAAGTAACGACAACTTAGGAGCTTTTGTTGATTTTATTGATTCCTCTATCATAGCAGATGAAAACTCAGATGATGAGGTGGAATTTAAATTTTCATTTAATTTTATTAATTCATCGGCCATCCATGCCTCATCAGTGGTTAAAGATTTTTTGCTAAATACCACTGCACAAGGTACATTTGATAGTGCGCTTATTAAAATTTCACCCCAAACAGAACAGGCCATTGCTCTTTACCATGTTTCGGCATTACCAATTAAATCGATGCTTATTATAATGAACTCAACACTAGTAAATTTTATAGAAACAGGTGCTGTTGATTTGCAAGGGGCTATAACAGAGAACAAACAAGATAAAGTTGTTATTGACACTTTATGGAAGATAACGACAGAAAGTGTTCAAGTGAATACACCAAATAAAGGATTATGGGAGATTGTCAATCAGGTAGCAGGGCTGGATTCTAAGAGGCTGACTAGAAAAATTGTACCAGAATCAATGACTACAGAGCTTGAATTGAGTATTGAGACGTCCACACTTAATGTTAAAAAGATTAAAAGTCATTTTATTGATAGAATTTTAGAAAGAGTTGTTAATAATATTTTCTCAAATATAAAATTAAACTAACCATAGTTGATCTCTCGATATGTTTTAATGTGAATTTAAAAATTTTAGAGAGCAATAAATCAACACTATGTGCTAATATAGAAATCAATCTCTTAAAGAAAACTTTAGGGTTAACTATGCTAAGAATATTATTGATAGTTTTCGCATTGGCTGTTAGCATTAAAAATGCTATGTGGTAAAAAAATTATTGGTAGAGATTGTTCACGAAGAATCTGGGAATTACGATTTATGTTGAATGAATTTAAATATTAATTAACAACTAAAAGTAAAAAAGAAAAAAATCTATTAGATCAAACCCCATCCATAGATTAACCAAATAATATTTTCTAGTCTTCAGCTTTGGGTTTAATCTTCAATTTCAAGCCGAAAAATATTTTTAGTTCTTGGTATTGTAGAGTTGAGCAAAAAGGTGTTTCAGACCTGAGGGATCCCCACACAATTGTTCAATCACGATGCATTCTCTAATCGCAACGTACTAAGAATATAATTTGGCGTCCA
>CAYGTQ010000005.1:40080-45538 GCA_964352915.1 uncultured Legionellales bacterium | reverse complement strand
CAGCAGCGTCATGATTTCTGACGTAACCAAACTACCACATTGACGACGCTTATGCACACCTGCAGACAGCAACATCTGCTCAAATTACGGCATGAATGATTGACAAAAATCATCGACAACGCAAAAAGCTTCTATTAATCTCTCCATGAATAGCATCTATCAACAATTCTTTCACTCGCTCTTCTGTTAAAGTTCTGTCTTTCTTGATAGGTATCTTTTTAGCCACAAGAGGCTCAAGGCAAGAGAACAAACGACTGACGTTGCTGTTATCAAGTCCAATACAATAACCTATGAACTCATGGGTCACATAAGTGCGGTAATACACCAACAACGCCACCAGCTTATCTTCTGTGGCAGCTAATTTACGGGGACGCCTTCTAATGCCAAACTCTTTTTCCAGCAAAGGCGATAGCTTAACCACCAAAATATCAAATTCAGCAACACTCAAGCCCAGCAACAAACGAAACACCCGTGGTTTCTGACTTAAGTTTGCATAACTTAGAAGCATCTCATTCCTCCTTGAATCATGCAGCGTACGCATTTTATACAAAATATCAAGGCAAGGCTAATTTCGCATAGGATCTAATTACTTAGATTGTACGCCAAATTATACTCTTAGTACGTTGCGATTAGAGAATGCATCGTGATTGAACGATTATGTGGGGATCCCTCAGGACTTATGGCTGCTTTGTACCCAAAATATTTGCTAAAGGTTCTTGGATTGGCAAATATTTATGCGATTGCCTGGTCATAGAACAGTCTATAATTGAGATAAAAGATTATTTTATAGAAGCAATCATTGTGCCTAAATTTAAATCGTTTGAATATCAAGGTGGTATCGATTATGACAATCGGAGTTTCCAGTCGAGGATGGCTTACTATCCATTTGTGCGCGCTGGGGAGCAATATGCCATCATCAAAATGTATCATGATTGTCATCATGAGTACGATGATCATAACAGTGACAAGTACATGGAATATCTAATATTACCCACCGTGGCGCTTGAGAGTGAAAGCGCTATAGCGATAGACTTGTCTCAAGGAATTGATAGAAAGTATCCTAAAAAACCTATAAAAGGTTATCAATCTTTGAGATTAAAGGATTTTCCATTAGCTATTTTAAATTTTTGCCAAATAAAAGACAAGCAAGGACAAAGGGATATGTTTCAAGCTCTTTTTCCTGATAAGGCATTAGAGGCATTGCCATGCAATGCTCCCAATGATTATTTTGGTTGGCATATGCAAAAGGCCATCTCTGATGGGGATCTAGAAAGGGTGTTAGCTTATTTGCCTGAATCTTACGACGATGAAGATATTTACAGTGTCTTAAAATGTGCAGCTAAGCACGGTACAACAAATATTGTGGAAAGTATGCTGGAAAAACTATCAACAGTTAGCAATGATAAACTTATTGATATCATGGTAGCTGCTGTAAAATCTCGTTTTGACTGCAAAGAATGCCTCACCCTATTAGCTGGCAAAATCACACAATTGAATGAAACTCAAGCTAATAAATTTATAGACGCCTGTGTTGATGAAAGCTATACGCCTTATTTAGAATTTTTATTTGAGAACTATCAATCTTTGATTAGTCCAGATAAGCTTGCTGAAACGTTAGCTGAGACAATCAGCGAGGGTGATTTTAAACTGTTAAATTTCTTAAAGTTAAGGTTTCCAGATTTCAATACGTTTATGAATCAAGAAACATTTTTAGAAAAAGTTCAACCTGATGAAGTTATTCAAAGCGAATTATCTTTCAAAGTGCTTTATGAGATTTGTCCGCAGCATGAAATGTTTGTTCTGGAAAATGCAAAAAATTATTTTAAAAAAATGATGCAGAAAGGTTACGTCTCAAGTGCAATTAAAATGTTAGAAATTCACCCTTCTTTGGCATGTGACGCTTTAAGCGAAGGAAAAAACATTGCCCACTTTTTGGTAGGCTCTGAAGATGCGTTGAGAAATCTCAAGCTACTGAAAAATACTTTAAGCCCTGAAGAGTTTGAAAATGTTATGCAGCAAAAAGATAAAGAGGGTTTAACTCCTATGCATCGATTGATGCAATATAAAGGGTCCATAAATTTTGAGACTCGTAGGGGACATCCCTATTTTTGGTGGTATAATATAGGCTCTTGTGCTGATTCTGCTGACTCTGAGGTCGATCAGGTAAAGGCATCTTTTAAAGATTACAGCCATTTTCTTTTATTGCGTGATGCAAATGGCCATACGCCTTTGTTCTATTATGTGGAACAAGTTAAAAAAATAAGAAATTGGACACCTATTCAGATTCATGCTGTTTTAAATAAAGTTGAGGGAATGTCAGATATAGGGGAAGCAATCAAGTTGATCCAAACATGCCGTTCGCAAATTGCTGACATGGAATTTATAATAACTCCAGAGGATAAGCGTAGCTATCACGAAACAGTCTCAGCTGCTCCTAAATCTTTTCGTTTTCCTAAGTTGTCTGAAAGGCTTTATGAATTTGGAACAGATATGAAGACATTTCGTAAAAAATATAATGAAAAAAGTGGCATAAATGGTTTATTTAAGAGAAATAGCCGAAAGCTCATGGTGGAAAGTGTAGGTAATGCTCTTGCCAAGTTTCATGAACATCCCTCACAAGAAAATCTTGAATCATTGCAAACGACAGTTGTTATGGTGTTACAAGGTATTGCAACAGAAAAAGCAGGTAGACCCTATAAGTCTGAAAGTAATATGGAAAGTCTATGTAAGGAAATAAAGGTTGAATGCGATTCTGCCTTGGCATATTATGCTCAATATAACGAAGAAAAACCTGGTCCGACCTATCTAGAATTATGACACGTAAGTATCATCACATAATTTGTAACACACATTGGCTTAATTTTACTATTACCGTACAAACAGTGGCCCAGAAGTTGATTTGATCATAGATAGAAAATCCAAGCGTGATCTGATTGGGATAAAAAGGAGCATGACTTACCATCCCGAAATGGTTAAGTCACTTCAGGTTTTTCTTATGCCTGAAGACAGAGGCTATCTCCTTTAAAGGGGTCAGTCCCTGTCGTTAACAGATAATTTACAGGCCATGATGTTCAATTATTATCTTGAGAGCGCTATCTAGTTCTGGAAAAAACTTGATGAATTTGAATGCCTTTGTTGTCCTATAAGGCCTGCAACCCCCAATATGGCAGCTACAATCAACTGTAACCCAAGCAAGCTTTGATCTAAAGTTGTGTTTAACAGATAAAACGCTAACAAAGGTGTGGTACTGCCAAATAGAGCAAGGCTCAGGTTAAAGACAAGAGCAGTGCCTGTATAGCGAACAGCTACCGGGAATGCATCAATGATTATGGCAAATAAAGGCGACGCTATCAAAAAAATCAGAACATCGATGCAGAAAAAAGCGACAATGAGGCTTACATAAGAAGCTTGATTGAGTGCCATGACAATTGGGTAGCCCAGTGCCAGCATCATGATACAGCCCAACGCGAATTGGCGCTGATGACCTATTTTATCAGAAAGTATGCCAAAAAAAGGCATGGCGATGCTTGCAAACAAAAGGGATAGGCATGTAATAATCAGCGTGTGCTGTGATGAAAAATGATGAATGAGCTTAAGGTAATTGGGCATGACAATCATCATGAAATAAGTAGCTATGGCAAAAGGGGCTATCAGCATAACCAATGACAACATTGATTTTCGATAATTTTTTATGATCTGTCTGATGGGGTTTTTATCAACGTTTTGTGTGTCTTGATAAGATTGATAATCCATAGACTCGTTCAGAGAAAGCCGAAGCCAAAGAGAGCTCAGACCTATCAACAGCGATAATATAAAAGGGATCCTCCAGGCATAGTGTAAGATTTGCATTTCAGAAAAGCACAATGTGGTGATAAGGCATGCGATGGAGCCCAACAATACGCCCCAGTAAGCGCTGGTGAAAATTAAGGAGCCAAGCCAGCCACGTTGATTTTCAGGGTGAGTTTCAAACAAATAGATGGCGGCGCCCACCTCTTCACCGCTGACAGAAAAACCCTGAACCAAACGGCATGTAACCAACAAGCATGGGGCCCATGCACCGGCGGTATTTGCATCAGGCAGCAGGCCAATGGCAACGGTAGATAAAGTCATGCAGCTGATGGCGTAGATCAGGGCTTTTTTTCGGCCGCAAGTATCACCAATATAGCCAAAAAATAAGGCCCCTATTGGACGCATCACATAACCACAAGCAAAACCAGCAAAGACCCAAAGAGACGATAAGATGGAATTGCTTGAAGGGAAAAAAAGAATGGCTAAATAAGAAGCTGATAGAGCATAAATAATGAAATCATAAAACTCCATGGCATTACCACCTAAGGCTGCTGCTAGATTTCTATAAGAATGTAGGCGTGTGCTCATTGGCTATCTTATTTTATGCGAAACCTGGAATTGTATGGTATTCGAGTTCTTTGTCAACGAGCATTTGTTCACGAGTGTTTGCGTTAACTTAAATAATAGAAGCCTTTTTCTCTGTAAAATATATATTCATCATAGACTGGTTTAAAAAACAATACGATTACTTTTTTGTTATTCATTCAAAAAAAGCTCAAAATTAACACTGTTTTCTCATGAGCTTAAAAGCATTTATTAAGCTATATTTGCTGTCTTTGTGAGCATAGGCTCTGCATGTAGGGCAGATTTCCATAGTTATACTTGTATGATGGGCGGGCTTTATTTTATGATGCCGCCATGAAGGCCTTTTAAAAGGATTTAAGCGGTGCAACTGTCTGGGCGTGATTTGGAATTGCTGCGTTGGATCAACGGCCATGGGATTGTTGAAAGCAGACAGGTAGCAAAGTGGATGGGCGTCGAGCTCTGCAGTGGATATGCGCGTTTGCGTCGCCTGGTACGTGCAGACTATCTTCTATATGAAAAAATATTCCATCAAAAGCCAGGTATTTATCGTGTTACCCCTCAAGGGCGGCGGGCCAGTGACGATTCTCTACCAGCTTTAAGGAAAGTTAAAATCGGACAATACAACCACGATTTGTTGATTGTCGATTTAGATTTGCATTTGATCGGTTCTCATTCAGGTTGCTTTATACCAGAGAGACGCATTCGCCAAGCCCATGGACGTCAAAATGTGGGACAGCGAGGTCATGTCAGTGATGGTGTATGGCAAACAAAAGAATGCCAAATTGCCATTGAAGTTGAGTTAAGCAGTAAAGGGCGTGTTCGACGTGACAACATCATTCGATGGTATCTTCGCAATTTCACTTATAAAAAATTATGGTATTTCTATGGCAGTGATCGCATTAAGCGAGAGTTGTCACGCGTCAGTGAGCGTATGAATTTTGTCTCGTTGGTTGATTTAAAAGGGGTGCTGCATGACAGCAGCCATATCTAACGGAATTAAAGTTTTTGAGCAAATATCCAGATGGTATGTTTTATGTTGTTTAGGATTGCTTAGCTATTTTTCCTATCATGAACTGTGGATGTA